>JAGUZZ010000299.1:0-30435 GCA_020060525.1 bacterium
CCGAAAAACCCCGCAACGAGAACGCCCCCGTCGCCGTGGGTGAGAACCCGCCGGTCGAACACCACGCAGTCGGGGAGTCCGACGCCAGGACTGAGATACGGCAGCCGGTTCGCGATCCGCATGCCGAGAACGCCCGTGCCCGAAACCGCCGCGACGCTCGCCGTGCGGCTGCCCGGGCGCGGGCGGACGAAGACGCAGCAGAGATCGGTCCCCCGGATCGTCCGGCCGCCGAAGGCTATTTCGCCCTTGCGCGACTGCACGGGGCTTTCCCCGAGCAGCGCCTTCCACGCGGCGTTGGTTGAGGCGTTCCCGTAGAGGACGACGCACCGGTCGGGATCGGCCGCCGGACGGAAATCCGCGTCCGAGACGACTTCGACCGAGCCGTTCCCCTGATACCAGAGCTTTTCCGCGTCGAACCGCGCCTTCCCGTACGCCCACGCGTTCTCCTCGCGGCTCCCCTTCGTCCCGTACACGAACGCGACGCGGTTGCGGAGCGCCTCCTTGAACGTCCCGTAGCGGTGAGAGCCCTTGTACTCCGCCCACGGCTCGCCCCCGACGCTCCACCGCCCCCTCGCGAGCCAGAGCCACAGCCGGTCCCCCTCCCCGCGGCGGTCGGCGTGGCGCAGGGTCTGGCCGTCGAGCTCGATCACGACCGGCGCGTCGGGACGCGTCGCCGCCAGATCGAGGGCGAGCCGCGAGACGTTCCTCGTCGTGCCGGAGAAGCGGTTCAGTCCCGGATCGAATCGGACGTCGGCGCCGCTCATCGAGAGCTGCTCGATCTGCGCGTCGATCGTGAGCCAGTTGTCCCGGGCCGAAACGCCGGGGTTCGCGGTCGCGAAGCGGACCTCGCGGACGCGCCCGGGACCGGGGCGCACGCGCCGCGCGAAGAAATCGAACATCGGGGCCCAGTCGACGCAGTCGGCGCCGGGCTCGTCGGAGCGATCCCACCAGTGGCCGGCGCCCCTCTCCTCGTGATACGTGAAATCGCGGTGGAACGCTCCGAGCGAATCGACCATCGAGCGCGACTCCTCCGGCGGCACGTTGTCGTCGGCGCCGCCGTGAAGTATGTAGAGGCCGAGCCCGCGGAGGTTCTTCGCGTGGAGAAACGTCTCGCTCGGCGCCGTCGATCGCCTGATCATCCGGCGGACGGCCGAGGTGTCGGCGATGTTCGCGCCGCGGAAGCGGTACGTCCAGAAGGATATCCATCCCGCGCTCGGTCCGGCGGCCGCGAACCGGTCGGGAAACAGAGAGGCGAGGTGCCACGTGCCGTGGCCTCCCATCGAGTGGCCGGTGAGGTAGACGCGATCCTCGTCGATCCGTAGGCGCTCCGTCGCGCGATCGAGCGCCTCGAGCGCGTCGAGACGCCCCCATTCCTCCCAGTTGAAGCCGTAGGGGCGGCGGTTCGTCGGCGCGACCACGTGCGCCCAGGACTTCGGCGCGTAGGACGCCGCCTGATTCACCGCTTCGACCGACGCGCCGTGGAGGGAAAGGACGAGCGCCTTCGGGCCGCTCTCCCCCGCGGCGGCGCCGGCCGGCGCCGGGACCGCCGGATTGATCGCGTAATACTGGACGCTCCCGTCGACGGCGCTCACGAAGGTCTCCCTGCGGACCTCGCCGGGCCCGACGACGCGCAGATCGAGAGAGATTTCATCCAGCTTCTCGAAGTCGGAGCCGCTCTTCCGGTACAGCGCGATCTCGAGCGCGGCGGCGCCCGCGGCCGCCTGCGCCGGGCTCTCGAGGGCGAACCGAATCTTCCGCACCGTGAGCTTTTCGACGAGCGGCGCGTGCGTCTCCGCCGGGGCGCCTCCCGCGATCCTCGCGCGAACGACGAGCCCGTGGAGCGGCTTCGACGTCGCGTTGACGACGACGATCGATCCGTCGGTCCGGATCTCCTCCCCCGCGACGAGATCCGGCAGAGTGGCGTCGCGTCCGTTCAGGAACACCGGCTTCGGCGGCGGGTAGAGCTCCGCCTTGAGGGCGCCGCGGGCGCAGCGGAAAAGAAACTCGTTCCTTCCCTTCTTGAGATCGACCGGAAGGAGCGAGTAATCGAAATCGGGCTGCCACGATTCGCGCTCGTCCGAGAGGCAGTAGGGGTTTCCCGCGCGCGGCGCGCCGTTCACGTACACCATCTCATGCCCTCTCGCCCGGAGGATCATCACCGCCCCGCGCTCGGCGTCGAGGGGCGCCCACAGGTAACAGCCGTCGAGAACGTCGCCCGTGAACCATCCCCGCGCGCCGGCGGCGACGGCGCGCCACTGGGACGCGGATCCGTCCGGCCAGACGGCGGACTGCCCCGCGAGCGGGGCCTTCCAGAGCCCGAGAGCGAGAGCCGCCTCGACGGGGTTGGGCGCAACGACGACCTCGGCGTAGCCTTTTGGCACGGGGAGCGCGAGACCGTCGCGAAGAACGGCGACGCCCGGCAACTGCGACGGGGACCGGGCCGCCCCCGAGACGAGGATCGGCGCGACGAGGAGGATCGCGGCGATTGAACGTGTGCGCATCGTTATCGCTCCGTCGAAAAATCCGTGAACGAGCCCGCGGCGCAATCGCGTCCGCGGCACGGCCATCGTAGTGCACGACCGGCGGGCGGTCAAGCCGGCGAATCCTCATCTAGACCGGCGCCCCGTTTCCGTGGTTTACTCTACGGCGTCCGTCGCGCGAACGCGCGTCGCGGGGAAGGAAGCCGCATGATCCTCACCGTGGTTCTCGTTTCCATGGCCGTTCTCGGAGCCGGCTACGTCTTCTACGGACGGTTTCTCGCGCGGCGGCTCGGGCTCGACGATTCCCGGCTGACGCCGGCCTGCGAAGCGAACGACGGCGTCGACTTCGTGCCCGCGAAAGCCTCGATGCTCCTCGGCCAGCACTTCTCGGCGATCGCCGCGGCCGGCCCCATCGTGGGGCCGATCCTCGCGGGCATCTGGTTCGGCTGGCTGCCGGCGCTCCTCTGGATACTCTTCGGCGCGATCTTCGTCGGAGGCGTGCACGATTTCGCGAGCATGTACGCCTCGGTGCGGCACCGGGCCGCTTCCATCGGAGAGATCGTCAAGCGTTACATGTCGCGAACGAGCTGGGTCCTTTTCCTCGTCTTCGTCTGGTTCGCCCTCGTCTACGTCATCATCGCCTTCACGGACATCACGGCCCAGACCTTCCGGACGGTCAGCGAATCCGAAGCGTTCGGTCCCGGCGTGGCGGCGAGCTCCGTGCTCTACCTCGTCGCCGGCGTCCTCATGGGGGTGACGCTCAGACGGACGAGGATCGGGCTCGGCGCGGCGACGGCGATCTTCGTTCCGCTCGTGCTGCTCGTCATCTGGGCGGGCACGAAGCTCCCCCCCGCCGTCACGGCGGCGCTCCTCTCCGTGCCCGTCAAATCGTGGGAGATCGCTCTCCTCGTCTACTGCTTCGCCGCCTCGCTCGTTCCGATGTGGCTCCTCCTCCAGCCGCGCGGCTACCTCGGCGGCTGGTTCCTCTACCTCACGATGGCCGTCGCGCTGCTCGGCTCGATCTTCGGCGGCTACGCCGTGCGGTACCCCGCGCTCAACCTCGACGGTCTTCTGAGCATAGACAACGCGAAACCCGTCATCCCCATCGTGTTCATCACGGTCGCCTGCGGCGCGTGCTCGGGGTTCCACGGCATCGTGAGCTCCGGCACGACCTCGAAGCAGATCTGCCGCGAATCGGACACCCGCGTCGTCGGATACGGGTCGATGATACTCGAGGGGCTCGTCGCGGTGCTCGCGCTCGCGACGGTGATGATGCTCCCCAAAGGCGACCCGGCCCTCGCGTCCGATCCGAACGTCATCTACGCGTCCGGGCTCTCGCGATACCTCTCGATGGTCGGCGTCGATCCGGGGCTCGCTCTCTCCTTCGCGCTCGTCGCGTTCTCGACGTTCGTCTACGACACCCTCGACGTCTGCACGCGGCTCGCGCGCTACATCCTCCAGGAGCTCTTCGGCTGGCGCTCGCGCCGAGGCGCCGCTCTCGCCGCCTTCGTCACGCTGCTCCTCCCGCTCGCGTTCCTCATGTCGACGGAGGAAAAGGGCTATCTCGTCGCCTGGCCGATTTTCGGCACGAGCAACCAGCTTCTCGCGAGCCTCACCCTCCTCGCCGTGTCGGTCTACCTCGTGAAAACGGGACGGCGCGCGTGGTTCGCCGTCGCGCCGATGACGTTCATGATGTTCTTCACGCTCTGGGCGCTCGTGCTGCAGATCGCGCCGTTCCTGCGCGCGGTCGCGGCGGGAGCGGGCATGAAGCCGGACGTCGCCATCGCGGGCGCCTGCGGCATCGTTCTGCTCGTCCTCTGCGGCTGGCTCGTCGTCGAGGCCGTTCGCGCTCTCGCGCCGCGGCGCCGGGCGGAGCGATAGCCCGCGAACATTTCTCACGGGAGGTGCGCATGAAGATAGCACTGTTCGTTCTGCTCGCCGGAGCCGCGCTTCTCGCGGCGACGGGCTTCACCGCGGAGGCCGGAACGGTCCCCGCGGACGACGAAATGGAGACGTACTACGTCGGCCTCATCTATCGCGGTCCCGCGTGGACACCGGACGAAACGCCGGAGATCGCCGCTCTTCAGGAGGCCCACCTCGCCAATATCCGGCGTCTCGCCGACTCGGGGAAGCTCGTCCTCGCCGGCCCGTTCATCGACGGCGGGGAGCTTCGCGGCATGTTCGTGTTTCGCGTCGAAACGCTCGACGAGGCGGCGGCGCTGTGCGATTCGGATCCGGCCGTCCGGGCGGGGCGCCTGCGAGTCGAGCTTCACCCGTGGTATTCGGCCAAAGGAATAGGGATTGCGCCGCGGGCGGGCGGTGAGGCACAATAGCGCCGTCCACGGCGCGCGGACCGCGCGCCGGCCGCGCGAAGGAGGCTCTCATGCGGAAGGTTTGGATCGGCGTCTGTATCGTGTTGTTCGTCGTCATTCCCCTCCTCATCTACACGGGCAGGTACCAGAAGCCGATCCGAGTCGCCTCGCCGGGATACGCGGCCGAGATATCCTTCCGGCTCGACGAGGAGGGTACGCCCCGCTACTCGGTGCTCTACGGCAAGACGCCCGTCGTCGTCGACTCCCCCCTCGGGCTCGAGTTCAAACAGGGAGGGCTCCTCGCGCAGAACCTCGAGCGCACCGGATTCGAGCGGCGCGGCGGCGACGGCGAGTACACGCTCCCCTTCGGCAAGCAGAGAAAGGCGCGGGACCGCTACAACGAGATCACGGTCTCGCTCAAGGAAAAGGTCAAGCCGCATCGCCGGATCGACGTCATCCTGCGCGCCTACGACGACGGCGTCGCCTTCCGGTACGTCATTCCGAGACAGAAGCTCTTCAGACCGTTCGAGATCGTGGCCGAATGGAGCGCCTTCCGCTTCCCCGACAACCACGCCTGCTGGGCGCAGCGGCTCGACCGGTGGGTGTCGGCCTTCGACCGGCCGTACGACGCGATCTCGATCGACGACCTCCGCCCCGAATCGATCGTCGCCTTGCCGTTCGTGGTCCGGCGCGAGGACGGCATCACGCTCGCCGTCACCGAAGCGGACCTCGCGGGATACGCGGGCATGTCGCTCGGCGCCCTCGGCGGGAGCGCGCATACCCTCGTGTCGAAGCTCTCGCCGCTTCCCGACTCCGGCGGGATCTGCGTCAGGGCCGATTCGCCGCACCGGACTCCGTGGCGCGTGATCATGATCGGCAGAACCCTGGGCGACCTCGTCGAATCGACCATCGTGACGAACCTCGCCCGCGAGAGCGAGATCGGGGACGCGGATTGGGTCGAACCCGGGCTCGCGCTCTTTCCCTGGTGGCCGGACTATAGGAGCGACGCCCCCGGCGTGCCGAACCGCATGACCTTCGAGAACCAGACGTACTACGTCGATTTCGCGGCTGCCGGCGGCGTTCCGTACGTCGAAATCGGACCGTCGTGGTACGGCCCCGAGCGGTCGGTCGCGGCGAATCCCGACTCGTTCGATCTCGCGAAACCCGATCCGAAGCTCCGCCTGCCCGAGCTCTTCGACTACGCGCGCGAGCGGGGCGTCGGCCTGCTGCTCTGGACGCACTGGAGAAACGTCGACCGCCAGATCGACTCGATCTTCGCCGTGTTCGAGCGCTGGGGCGCTTCGGGCGTCGTCATCGACCACATGAACCGCGACGACCAGGCGATGGTCGAGTGGCAGGAGACGGCGCTGCGCGCCGCGGCCGAACACCGGCTCGTCGTCTCGTTTCGCGGCGCCTCGAAGGGAACGGGGCTCCGGCGCACGTGGCCGAACCTTCTCACCCGCGACGCGGTCCGCGGGAACGAGCACAACAAGTGGTCCGACCGGGTGACGTCCGAACACAACGTCACGATCCCCTTCACGCGGATGCTCGCCGGGCCGATGGACTACGCCCCCGGCGGATTCGACAACGCGCGGCCCGGGGAGTTCGCCGCCGACTACTCCGCGCCGAAGGTCATGACGACGCGCTGCCAGCAGCTCGCGATGTACGTCGTCTACGAGAGCCCGCTTCAGGCGGTCTGCGATTGGCCCGGGGCGTATCGCGGACGCCCCGAGTTCGAATTCATCCGTTCGGTGCCGGCGACGTGGGACGAGACGAAGGCGCTCGACGGCGCGATCGGCGATTACGTCGTCGTCGCGAGGCGGAGCGACAAGGACTGGTATCTGGGCGCCATGACCGACGGGACGCCGCGGCGGCTCGCCGTTCCGCTCGCCTTCCTCGGCCGCGACCGATACGACGCGACGGCGTACGCCGACTCTCCGGGAGCCGGCGCCGATCCGAAGGAGGTGCTCGTCTCGCAGCGCCGCGTGACGGGCGCCGACACCCTCGCGATCGACATGGCGGCGGACGGCGGATGCGCCGTCCGCTTCGAGCGCGCGAAGTGACGAGCCTCATCCGCTGAAAGGACGGGACACGAACATGCAGCGGTGCTCGATATGCATCATTCCCGACACGTTCCCCGGCGTCGCGTTCACGGACGGCGTGTGCGGCTTCTGCCGGACGCGCGGGCCGGCGCCGCAGGCGAAGCGGACGGTTCTCGGCGAGGGCGCGCTTCGGGAGCTCCTCGCGTCCGGCGCCGGCGGCTCGTACGACTGCGCCGTTCCGATCAGCGGCGGCAAGGACTCGAGCTACGTTCTCTACTACGTCGTCCGCACCCTCGGACTTCGGCCGCTCGCGCTCTTCATGGACAGCGGCTTCACGAACGATTTCGCCCGGCGGAACGTCGAGCGCGAATGCGCGGCGCTCGGCGTCGCGCTCGTGATCGGAGAGCCCACCGTCTACCGCCGCCTCCTCGTCCGCGAGGCGCTCGAGACGTCGAAGCGCCTCGGGCGTTTCGTGCGCCTGTGCGGCAACTGCGAGAACAACATCCGTTCGTTCGTCATCAACGAATGCCGGAAGCACGGCGTTCCCTTCATCATCTGGGGTTCGACGGACTTCGAGGACAGCGCCGCGTACTTCCTGAGCGCGAAGGCGACGACGCACCGCCGGGCGTTCGGAAGGTTCGGCAACGTGTTCCGGCGGGCGGGAAAAGCGGCCCGGACGCTCGCCGGGCGGCGGCGCGGCGTCGTCGATACGATCGCGGGCGCGGCGCACGGTCTCCGCTGCCTCTACTACGGCGTGCGCGACAACGTCGCCTCCGGCGCCCCGGAAGGCGCGCGGACGCTCAATCCGTTCCTCGAGGTTTCGTACGAAGGCAAGGGCGTGCGTTCGCTCAGCCTCTTCGACTACGTCGAGTACGACCCCTACCCGATGATCGAGACGCTCAAGCGGGAGGTCGGCTGGCAATCGCCCGCGGACAAAGAATCGCGCATGGATTGCCGCATCCATTGCTTCGGCAATTTTCAGCACCTGCGCGACACGGGGATAACGCGGGACGGGTTCACGATGGCCCACCTCGTGCGGAGCGGTCTTCTCTCCCGCGACGAGGCGCTCCGGCGCGAGGAGATCCTCGCGCGCGACGCGGAGGGAGAATGCCGGGAAGTCTTCGACGAGCTCGGCGTCGAGGAAGGCGGTGCGCTCGCCGCGAAGCCGCGCGAGGCGCGCGTTCCTCGAACGTAGCGCCGCGGCGCCGCCCGGTCGCAGGCGTCACCCGAGCGTCACCATGACGATGCCGGCGATCGCGAGCGCGGAGGCGATCACCTTCCGGACCGTGAAGGGCTCCTTGAGAAAGATCGAAGCGAAGATGAGGATGTAGATCGAGCTCGTCTGGTTCAAAATCGCGGCGCTGCCCGCGAGCGAGTATTTCATCCCCCCGATCCAGAATATGAGCGCGAGGTAGGAGCCGATCAGCGTGCCCGGCACCGAGAACCGCCATCCGCGCCCCGGCACGAAGAGCGAGAAGACCTCGCGGCGGCTTCGCATCGCGAGCGCGGTCGGCACCATCACGGCGAGCGCGCCGAGCTGGCGCATCGTCGTCGCCCAGAGTATCGGGGACCTGCCGAGCACGGGCTTGGCGAGCACGATGCCGAACGCGACGGTCGCCATGGCGCAGACGCCCCAGAAGACGCCGGCGAGGATCTGTCGCACCGTCGCCCCCGGCGGCGGCTCGTGCCGGGAGGCGATGATCACGCCGAGGATCACGAGCGCCATCCCCGCGTACTGCCAGGGCCCGAGGCGCTCGCCGAGCATGATGAAGGCGAAGAAGACGACGCTCGGCGCGTACAGACAATCGACGATCGCCATGATGCCGGCGCCGATGCGGTTCAGGGCCATGAGGAAAAAGGTGTCGGACACGGCGATCGCGACGACGCCGCTCGCGAAGAGCGTGAGATAGTCGAGAAGGGGCGCCCGGTACAGCAGATCCTGACCCGCCGCGATCACCGTGACGACGAGGGCGACGCTCGACAATCCGACGCGGAACAGGTTCAGCGCGAAGGGCGGCATCGTTTCGCCCGAGCGCTTGAGAAAAATGACCGCGGCGGCCCACATGACCGCCGTGAGCAGCGCGTAGAGTTCTCCCATCGTTCGTCGTCCGCGGCGCCCGGCGCCCCGTCAGCGGATCTTCATTTCTTCGAGGAGCCGTTTCGCGCTGCTCATCCGGTCGAGAATGAACAGGATGTAGCGCGAGTCGACGTTGATCGAGCGCGTCGTCTCCTTGCGGAAGAGGTAGTCGGACGAGATGCTCTCGTAGTTGCCGTCGAAGGCCGCGCCGACGCATTCGCCGCGTCCGTTCACGACGGGGCTTCCCGAGTTGCCTCCCGTGATATCGCACGTGTTGAGGTAATTGATCGGAACGTCCTTGATCGCCGCGTCCTCGTAGGGACCGTACTCCATCGATTCGGCGAGCTCGAGAAGCCGGTCCGGACAGTCGAACGGATCCTCGCCGGTATGCTTCTCGACGACGCCGGCGAGAGAGGTGACGTATCCGTACTGCACGGCGTCGCGCGGCCGGTACCCTTTGACCTGGCCGTAGGTGAGGCGCATCGTGCCGTTCGCGTCGGGATAGATCGCGCCGCCCTTCCACGCCATGACGGCTTCCAGGTAGCGCGAGCCGAGCCGCTGCAAGGCGCCCGCGACGGCGTGCTCCCGGTCCTCGAGCGCCCGCTTCTCGGCGCCGAAGGCCGCGGCGAAATCGACGAACGCGTCGCCTTGCGCCAGCAGCTCCTCCCGCGGAAGATCGAACAGCCGCATCCGCTCCTCCGGAGAACCGAGCTTCGTTCCCGCGTAGAGCCGATCGAGCCACGCGTCGATCCTCGCCGCCGCGTCGTCGCCGGTCGCCCCCGCGAGCACCGCGTCGATCGCGGCGATCCGCTGGTTCGCGGGGAGCTTCGCCGCGAGATCGACGAAGTACCGGAGCACTCGCCGGTCGGTTGGAGGATCGTAGCTCATCTGCAGTATCCGGAGCCGCTGCTTGATGCGCGGGACGTCGCGATCCTGATACCCGGCCGTCCGTTCGAGGTCTGGTTTCGTCTTCTCTTCGCTCCAGCGCTCGAGCGTGGACCCCGCGCTCAGCATCTGGCACCCCATGGCCATGAGGGCCATGATCGTGCTTTTCTCCCGGTAGGTCTTCTGCTCCTCGTATACGGCCGCGATACCCGGCAGGACGTCGCCGTACGTCTTCTGCATGCCGGGATTCATGGCCAGCCACGTCGTGAACGCCTTCTCGGTGTCGATCTTCTTCCGGAGCAGGCGTCCCCTCGCGAAGCCCTCGAGCATCCCTTCGTTGTTCTTCATGGAGTTGTTCAGCATCTGGTCGAAGGAGGCCGCCTTGATCGCGACGTCCGGTCCGCGCTTCGACTCCTCCTGGAGAATTCCGAGCCAATCGCGGAACATCGCGATGCGCGTCGGATAAAAGTAGTCCTGGAGATGCGACACGCCGAAGGACGTCGTATGGCGTCCGGTCTTCCCGGGGAATCCGACGATCATCGTGAAGTCGTTCTCCTTGACGCCGCGCATCGATATCGGGAGATACACGTCGGACCGGTACGGGATGTTCTCCTCGGCGTATTCGGCCGGAGCCCCGTTCGGCGCGACGTACGCCCGGAGGAACGAGAAATCCCCCGTGTGCCGCGGCCACATCCAGTTGTCGACGTCGCCGCCGTAGTTCCCCACCGACGCCGGCGGCGCGTAGACGATGCGCACGTCCCTGCAAACGAAAAAGGTGAACTGCTTGTACTGCAGCCCTTCGTAGAAGGGGACGATGCGGCACTCGAGGTCCCGCCCCCGCTCCGCCTCCGCGACGAGCTCCTTGACGCGGCGCTCGATCGCGCGATACCGCTCGAGATCGCTCATCCCGTCGGTCACCGCCGAGAGCACCTTCTTCGTGACGTCCTCGACGCCCGCGAGGACCGAAGCGCTGTAGCCGGGCGCCTGTATCTCGTCGGCCAGGGTCGCCGCGTAGAATCCGTCTTCGATGTAGTTGTGCTCCGGCGTGCTCGCGCGCTGGATCGCCCGGAAGGCGACGTGATGGTTCGTGAGGATGAGGCCGTTCGGCGAGACGAACGAGCCGGTGCCCCCGCCGAGACTGACGACGGCGTACGCGAGGCCGTGTCCGTTCCCGTCGTAGATCTGGTCCGGCCGAAGCTCGAGCCCCATCTTTTTGAGCTCCGCCCACGGGAGCTTGTCGACCATGTCGATCGGCCACATCCCCTCGTCGGCGACGAGCGCCGCCGGCGCCGCGAAGAGCGTGATCGCGAGCGCGAGTATGCGAAAGCGCATGAACAACCTCCTGCGAAGGCCGCGCGAAACCGTATCGCTCGAAAGAGGGGATGCTACCACGGAACGGGCGGACGGGCAACGGGGTTTTCCCGGGGCGTTCGCGCGGGACGGACGGAGCGAGCGATCAGTATTCCTGCAGCACCTTTTCCCACTCGCGCGCGAGAGAGACCTTCTTCGAGACGAGCTCGACGATCTGGGGGTTCGCGGTCTTTTCCTTGAGCTCTTCCCATTCTGCGATCGCCTTGGCCACTTCCCCCATCCGCGCGTGCAGGTAGCCCTTGATGAACATCGCTTTCTGGTTCTCGGGGTTGAGCAGACGGGCCTTCGAGAGGTACATGAGCGCCTCGCTCAGCCGGTCCGTCTTGTAGCAGATCTCGCCGAGCATTCGGAGCGCCTCGAAACACTCGGGGTCGAGCGCGAGCGCTTTTTCGAATTGCGCCGCGGCCCCCTCGAGATTGAGACGGCCGTAGCTTTCGCGTCCCGCCTTGAGAAGATCCTCCAGGCGGGCCTCCTTCTCGGGTCCCGGAGATCCGGCGGCCGATCCGCCGCCTGCGAGCTCGATGACGCCCATGACGACGAGACCGTATATGAGCTTGCTCGTCGTGAACAGATCTCCGCCGACGGCGTCGTTCACTTCCTTGACGGAGCGTTTGCCGTCGATCAGCGCGAGGATCTCCCATTCGCGCGGCTTGAGATTGAGCTGCTGGCCCTGGCGCGAATCGGAGCTCAGATTGAACACGCTGTGGCGCGAGGGAACCTTGTTCCCTATGTTCGACCATTCGTCGATCCGGCGCGCGCCCTCGAGGATGAGATTCTCCGTATTGAGCGGGACGAGGATTTCGCGCCTCTCGTCGATCTCCTCCTCGATGAAACGGCATTCGCCGCGATCCCACTTGAATATCTCGTAGACGTTCTCGCGAACGCAGTTCGCGATGAAATTCTCCATGTGGCCGCGCGAGGCGATCCCCTCCCCCTCGAGGCATTCGACGAGGGTCGGGTACTTGCGCCGGTTCTTCTCGATGCGGCCGAGCGACGCCTCGTCCACGACGCCCCATTCGACGAGCAGCGCTTCGATCCCCTTCGGCACGCGGTCGTGGATGACGGCGAAGCTCGTGTCGCCGTTCGCGAAGACGATCTGCGCCTCCTTGCCCTCGGGACCGTCCGTGACCATGAGGCGCCCGGTCTTCTTGTTGATGTGCAGCACCTGGAAGAGATCGAAGAGCCCGAGATCCTTTATCGACGATTGAATGGTCATATCGAGCCGTCCTCTACCGGCGTTATCTCGGTCAGGGCCTCCAGAACGTCGTCCGCATCCTCGCCGCCTGCGGAAGCATCCGGCGTCCGCGCCCCAGGTGCGGACGCTTTCGGAGCGCTCCTTTCGCGCAGCCGCTCTTTTCCCTTCTCGACGACCGAGACGAGATAGTCCTTGATTTTGTCGAAGCGCCGGGCGAGACCGCTCTGGAGAAGCTCGATGAGGTCGTCGTCCGGCTCGAGCGCCGTTCCGGCGTCGATCGCGGGCGGCGCGGCGCGATGCATCGGATCGAGCGCGAGGAAAAAGGCGAATCCGGTGTAGCGCGGGTTGATCTTCGACGCATCGAGCACGGCCTGGATGGCGCCCTGGAAATCCTCCTCCCGGAGACAGCAGAGCGCCTTGAGGTAGAGCGCGTCGCTGTGGTTCTTGTCGAGCGCGAGCGCGCTCTCGATGTCGAAGAGAGCGAGCGTCAGCCGGTTCATCTTGTAGTTCAGGATCGCGTGCTTCTCGTAGAGGAGCGGGCTCTTCCCCATGAAGGCCTCGAACCGCTGGATGAGGTTCTCCGCCATGGGGTACTCTTCCTTGAGGAAGTGGCAGTTGAGGAAATTGTAATTGAGCTCGAGGTGGTAGAGCTTCAGGTTGAGCCCCTTCTTGAACATGCGCTCCGCCTCTTCACGCAGCCCCACCTGAAACAGGAGCACGCCGAGGTTGTTCATCGTGTCGGCGTCGGCGGAGTTGAGCCGGAACGACTGGAGGTAGCAGAGCGCCGCCCCGCTCAGATCTCCCTGAAGGTGGTACACGGCTCCGAGATACCGGTAGGCCTCGGCGTTCTCGGCGTTCGCCTCGAGCGTCTTGAGGAACGCCTCGGCGGCGTTGTCGTAGTTCCCCGCCGCCGCGTGTATCTTGCCGATCTCGACGTGGACGCGATCCGCGTCCGGCATGTCCCCGAGCGCTTTCTGGAACTCCTTGAGCGCCTCCTTGAGGAATCCTCGCTCCCGGTAGGCCATGCCGAGCGTAAAACTCGTGCTCTCGAGGCTCGCGACCTCCTTGCCGCCGGCGAGAACGGCCTCCATCGCCCCGCCCCTCGCGTAGTTCGAGAGGGTGAGATTGGCCTCCGTGTTCTGGAACGACGGATTGAGGCGGGAGGCCACGCGGCTCTCCTCGAGCGCCTCCTGGAGCTGTCCGTTGTCGCCGTACGCGAACGACAGGAGGAAGTGCGACCGCCAATAATCGGCGTCGAGCTTTATCGCCTCGTTGAGCTCCGCGATCGCCTCGTCGGTCCGGCCGAGATTGTAGTACACCTCGCCGAGATCCGTATGGAACACCGCCGATTTCGCGAATCCGGCGCTGATCGCCCGATAGTGCTCGAGGCTTTGCTGGTAGAGCCCCTGCGCCTTCAGCGCGGTGGCGAGGTGAAAACGAGCCATCGTGTGGCCGGGGTTGCGCTCGACCACGGCGCCGAGGATCTCGGACGCCTCGCGGCAACGCCCCATGTTCTGATAGCTCACGCCGAGCCGAAGCAGCGCCTCGTAGTTCTCCGGATCCCGCCGGACTTCGTCGCGCCACCGCTTCACGTCGGGATCCTCGAGTCCCGTCTCCGCGAACAGGTACCGGATGTTCTCGCGGGCAAGGTCGAACTTGGGATCGACCTTGAGCGCTTCCTTGAACTGCTCCATCGCCTCCGCGAACATCCCCTTCCGGAAGTAGAGGACGCCGAGGTTGTTGAGAGCCCCGGGGTCGCTCCGCTCCACGCGCGAGGCGAAGCTGAGGAGCACGCTGCGTTCCTGTTCGGTCAGCTCCGGCATGTCCTGGTCCTTTCAGCGAGTCGTTACGCGGCCGGCACCTGGCTCGTGACCTTCGCGATCACTTCGACGACGCGCGCGGCGTTGAACGGCTTGATGAGAAAATCCTTCGCGCCCGCCGTGATCGCCTCCTGCACGAGGGCCTGCTGGCCGAGCGCGCTGCACATGACGATCCGCGCCTGCGCGTCGTGCTCGAGGATCTTGCGGACCGCGTCGATGCCGTTCATCTCCGGCATGATGATGTCCATGGTCACGAGATCCGGGCGAAGCTCCTTGTACCGCTCGATGGCCTTGGCGCCCGTGTCCGCCTCGCCGGCGATCTCCATGCCGTTCTCGACGAGGATGTCCGAGATCATCTTCCGCATGAATATCGCGTCGTCAACGATGAGTACCCTCAGTTTCACTGGTGTGCTCCTTTCCCTTCAGTCGACACCGATCGCTTCGAAAATCGTATCCAGAGATTCCGCCGTCGGAACGAAGAAGAGGAAGCCCTTGCACTCGTTGGTCCCCATGGTGAACGCCGTTTCGAGGACGAGCGCATAGTCCGACTCCATGCTCAGGTCCACGAGCACCGAATCCATGACGGCCCCGAGCATGTCGTTCGACACCTGGGGCACCGAGTGGAGCAGCTTCCGGTTGACGAACGTGGCGAGCGCGTTCAGGTAGCATCCGCACATGATGTTGCCGATCTCTTTGAGCACCGAGAGCGAGTATTCGTCGCGCAGCGAGCCCTGCGGCAGCTTCTCCCCCGTCGCGATCTCGACGAGCTTCTCGGCCTCGGGGTGCGGAAAGATGAGAAACATCATCCCGCGGAACCCCTCGCTGTAGCCCTCGATGTATATGACCGAGACCATCGATTCGGGCCCGTTGAAGAAGTTGTAGATGATCTTCACCGGAATGAGGTCGACGTTCGTCACGTTGACGTCGACGCGCCTGCGGAGCAGCGCCGACAATCCCGTGACCGCGTGGCCGGCCCCGATGTTCCCGAGCTCCTTCAGGGCGTCAAGACGCAGATAGGACGGCCGTTTGATCGGGCTCATACGCGCACCTTCCTTCAAAGAGGGCACAGGGATCCCAAATGAACGCTATCTTGCCGCTGCCGAGCACGGTGGCCCCCGAGATCCCCCGGACACCGCGGAAGAACGGCGGCAATGCCTTGATGACGATATCCTGCTGGCCGATGATCCGGGCGACGACGACCGCGATCCGTCGGACCCCGGTGTCGATGACGATGATCTTCTCGTACCGCTCCGCGGACCTTTCGAGCCGAACGCCGAAGAGCTCGTCCGGTCTCACGACCGGAATGATCTCGCCGGCGGCCGGCAGCACGAGCTCGCCCCGGACGGTCTTGAGAGAGCCGAGCTCGCAGCGGTTCGTTTCCTTCACGTACTCGATCGGAACGGCGTGGATGTCGTCGCCGACCGCGAAGAGGAGGGCCTTGACGATCGAAAGGTTGACCGGAATCAGCAGCGACATCATCGTCCCCCGGCCCGGCGTCGTCCGGATGCGGATCGATCCCCCGAAGGAGTCGACGGTCTTCTTGACGATGTTCATGCCTATGCCGCGCCCGGAGAGGGTGTTCACGCCCTCCGCGGTGCTGAATCCGGGCGTCGTGATGATCCGGCAGATTTCCTCCTCGGTGATGTCGCTCGCGCGGACCGGACCGGCGCCGTGCGCCGACGCGGCGCGCGCGACGCCCTCGAGATCGACGCCGCGGCCGTCGTCCACGACCTCGATGACGACGTGGTTGCGCTCGCGGCTCGCGCTGAGGATGATCCGTCCCTCGGGGGATTTTCCCGCCGCGCGCCGCTCGTCGGGCGGTTCGATGCCGTGATCCACGGCGTTCCGGATGAGGTGAACGAGCGGATCCGCCATTCCCTCGAGAACGACCCGGTCGAGGCCGATTTCGGCCCCGTGAATGTCGAGCTTCACCGGCTTTCCCGTTTCGCGCGAGAGATCGCGCACGAGCCGGTGGAAGCGCTGAAAGACCTGTCCGACTGGGATGAGACGCGCCTCCATGACCTCTTTCTGAATCTGGGAGACGAGACGCCACGAGCGGGCGAGCTCGTCGAGAAGCGGCCGCGATCCCATATCTTCCGCGATCGCGCTGAAGCGGATGCGGCTCACGACGAGCTCGCCGACGAGGTCCATGAGACGGTCGAGGCGCTCGAGCTCCACCTTGGTGGCCGTTATGCGCTCTCCGAGCGCGTGCGCGGGCCGATCGGCGCTCGCCCCGGCGTCCGTTCCCGGAGTCTGCGGCCCGGGAGCGGGCGCGTCCGCGGATGCGCCGATCGCGCGTCCGACGAGGGCCTTCAAACGGTCCACGGAGGCGAGGAGCCCGTCCATCGTTTCGGGCGTGATCGCGGCCCCCTTGCGAAGGCCGTCGAACACGCTTTCGAGATCGTGGCTCGCCTCGACGACGGCGTCGTACCCCATCGCCCCCGATATCCCCTTGAGGTTGTGCGCCCTCCGGAAGAGCTCGTCGATCTGCGTCCGCGGCTCGGCGGACGACTCGAGTCCGATGAGCCCGTTTTCGAGGGCCTGCAGGGACTCGACCGCCTCGCTTTTGTAGAGCTCCAGGTATTCAGCGACGTTCATGCGCGCTCTCCCGCGAGGAAACGCTCGAAACGGTTTTCACGATGCGATCGGCGATGCCGCCGAGCGGCACGACGAAGTCGGCGGCGCCGTTTCCCATGACGGCGGCCGGCATGCCGAACACGAGGCTCGATTCCCTGTCCTGGCAAATGACCGTCCCGCCGTTCGCCCGGATCGCCGCGCAGCCGGCGGCGCCGTCGCGGCCCATGCCGGTGAGCACGACGCCGACGAGGCGTTCCCGAAACACCGGCGCGAAGGACGACATCGCGAAATCGACCGACGGGCAAGCGGTCCGCTGCCGCTCGTTCTTGCCGAGCAACATGACGGCGGGTCTCCCGTCCCGCTCGCCGAGCATGAGGTGCCTTCCGCCCGGAGCGACGAGAACGCGGCCGGGCTCGAGGACATCTCCGTGCTCCGCCTCGCGCGCGTCGAGCGAGGAGCGCGCGTCGAGACGCTCGGCGAAGTACCGCGTGAACGTGGCCGGCATGTGCTGCACGACGACGACGGCGGCCGGGATACCCCGCGGCAGCCGCGGCACGAGGTCCATGAGCGCCTGCGGTCCCCCCGTGCTCGCCCCGACGATCACGACGGCTCCGAGCTGCGGCGCGAACGCCGTGCGCGGCTTCGCTCCGATCGCGATCTCCGGCAGCGCGAATCGCATGCGCCCGACGTCGATCGACGACGCGCCCCTGACCTTCTCGACGAGCTCTCCCGCGGTGAACCGATTGCCGCCCCACGTTTTCGGAACGATGTCCACGGCCCCGTATTCGAGGCAGGCGAGCGCTATCTCGGCGCTTTCGGACGTATGGGCGCTCACGATGACGACGGGCGTCGGCCATTCGCTCATGAGATAGCGAAGCGTTTCGAGCCCGTCCATGTTCGGCATCTCGAGATCGAGCGTGACGCAATCGGGGCGCAGATCCGACACGAGACGGAGCACCGCGCGGCCGTCGGCGCCTCTGCCGACGACCCGGATCCCCGGATCGGATTGCAACGCTTCGACGATCATCGTCTGCATGAGCGGCGAATCCTCGCCGACGACGACCCGGATCGGGCGCGCTTCCGTGCGTTCTCCCGGCATCAGTACACCGCCTCGCTCGATTCGACGCCGCGAACGGCGACGAAGCCGTTCGAGAGGTCGAGCACGATCGTTCTGCCGCTTTTTCCGCCGACGCACTCGGCGACGATCGGAATGCCCATCGCGGCGAGCTCCTCCCGCGCGGCGGCGACGTTATCGTCGCCGATCTGCATCACGCCCGCGCTTCCGGCGCAGCTCTCGAACATCCGCGCCCCTCCGAATATCTTGGCGACGATGCGTTCGCGCCGGGCGCCCCGGCGCGCCATCCCGTCGAGGAGGATGGGAAGCACCGAATCGACGAACTTGGCCCGGTTCGCGTTGTTCTTGACCCGCGCGCGCCGGGGATGCATCGCGTGCGCGAGCGCCCCGATGCGCGTCGCCGGGTCGTACAGCACGATGCCGAGGCACGATCCGAGGGCCAGCGTCATCATCGTTCCCGGCGCTTGCCCGATGCCGAATTGCGCGACTCCCACCGTGATCTCCCGCCGCGTTGCGCCGTCAACCGCCAATCGCAAGCTCCTTTGCCGTTGCGTCGTCGGGGATGATGTTCTCGGGATCGATGCAGACGACCATGCGGCCGGACACCTTCACGATGCCGGTGACGACCGCCTCGCGCGGGCCGTCGGCGCCGAGCGCGGGCGCGGCCTGCATTTCCTCCGCCTGTACGCGCGCCACCTCGAGCACTTCGTCGACGAAGAAGCCGAAGCTCCCCGAGGCGGCGTCTATGATGATCATGCGCCGCTTGCGCGTCGCGTCCGCCCCGGCCTCGGAGCGGAGGCCGAGAAGCGAACAGATCTTGAACACCGGAATGATCTCGCCGCGGAGATTGATGACCCCCTCGACCCGTTCTCCCATGCCCGGCACGGGAAACAGATCGATCGGACGCAGAATCTCCCGCACCTTCGACACGTGGATGCCGTAGTATTCGGCCCCGAGCCTGAAGGTGATGAGCTGCGTGCCCGCCCGAGACCTGTCGAATACGCGTTCGTGCTTCATGGACACATCATTCCTTCCGCCGCGCGCGGCGCCTCACGCCTGCGCCGCCTGCTCTTCGCGCTCGGCGGCGCTGACGGCGAACCGGCCGACGTGCTCCCGGAGCTGGATCGCCATCTCGCTCAGCTTCTGCGCGGACGAGGCGACGTCCTCCATGCTGGAAGTCATCTGCTCCATCGAGGCGGCCGTCTCCTGCGTCGCGGAGGCGTTCTTCTCGGCGCTCGAGGCGATCTCGTCGATCGAGCCGGTGACGTTCTTCATGCCGCGCGAGAGCTCCTTCGTCGCGGCCGAAATGCGCCGCGCCATGTCGGACGAGCTCCGGAGCACCTCGACGATCTCGTCGAGCGACTGCCCGGTGCGCGTGATGACCTCTTTGCCCTCGGTGACCTCCTTGGCGCCGAGCTCGATGCTCTTCACCGCCGTGCGCGTCTCCTCCTGCGTCTTGCGGATGAGGGTCGCGATCTCGTCGGCGGCCTCGGCGCTCCCCTCGGCGAGCTTGCGGACCTCGTCGGCGACGACGGCGAACCCCGCCCCCGCCTCGCCCGCCCGCGCCGCCTCGATAGCGGCGTTGAGCGCGAGCAGGTTCGTCTGGTCCGCTATGTCCGTGATGACGTCGACGATCTCGTCGATCTGACTCGACCGTTCCCCGAGGTGGCGGATGATCTCGGCCGATTCTTGGATGACGGTGTAGATCTTGTTGATCTTCTCGACGGCTTCCTTCGCAGAATCGCCGCCCTTCGCGGCGGTCTCGGAGGCGTTCGTGGCCGCCGACGCCGCGAGCTCCGCGCTGTTCGCCACCTGCTTCACGGACCGCTCCATGTTGCGGATTTCCGTGATCATCTCGTCGACCTTGCGGGCCTGGTGGTCGGTCGATTTGGCGATGTTCTGGACCGTCGTCGACGTCTCCTCGGTGATGGAGTTCATCTGCTCGGTCGCGGCGGAGAGGTTCTGGGCCGAAAAGTTGACCTTGTCCGCGGTCGTCCTGATCATTCGGATGATGCCGCCGATGTTGGAGAAGAGCTCGTTCATGGCGAAGCCCAGCTTCCCGAGCTCGTCGTCAGAGCGGATGGCGACCGTCGTCGTGAGATCGCCGGCGTTGCTCGCGAGCGCGCGGCTCGCCTCGAGCAGTTCGTGGATCGGCCGGCGGAGGAAGAAATGCATGATGAGCCATATCGCGCCGAAACCGGCCAGCAGGCTCGCCCCCGAGAGCGAGAGGGCGCGCCAGCGGACGTGCGCGACCGCCGCGTCGCGGGACGCTTCCGGCGACGCGTGCGCCGCGACGCTCGCCGCCTTCATCCCCGCCTCTTTCGACAGGTGCATGAACGAACCGTAGTTCACGAGCCAGACGGCCACAAGCACCGCGGCCAGCGCGAGAAACACCTTGGAGCCGATGCTCGTGCTCTGCATGCTCATTTTCATCGTATCCCTCCCGTGGGAAGAGCGGAGCATTTCTTCGCATATATCTTGTTTCGCGGATCGGCGAGCTGGAAGAGCGACCCGGCGGCTCCGGTGATCGCCTCGGTCTTGCCGAGGACGAGCACGCCCCCGGGCCCGAGCGCGCCGTGAAAGCGCTCGAGCACCTCGCCCCTGACGACGTGATCGAAGTGGATGAGAACGTTCCGGCACACGACGATGTCGAGCTCGCCGTACGGGGGAGGCTGGAAGAGATCGTGCACGGAGAAGAGAACGACGCGCCGCGCCTCGGGCGCGACTCTCGCGCCTTCAAGAACGGACTCGAAATAGCGGTCGCGAAGCGCCGCCGGGATCCGGTCCAGCTTCCGCCGGTCGTAGATCCCGCGTCGGGCGACGCGGCAGGCCTCTCTCGATATATCCGTGGCGAACACCTCGAGTCCGACGCCCGCCGGATGCGCGCGCAGGTATTCGAGGACGACGATCGCGAGGCTGTACGCCTCCTCGCCGGTCGAGCACCCCGCGCTCCAAACGCGGATCGCGCCCGCCCCCCCTCGCGCGGCGCGGGCGACTGCCGCGGGGAGAACGTCCCGCGCGACGGCCTCGAACACCTCGGCGTCGCGCATGAACTCGGTGACATGGATCGTGACCGTGTCGAGGAGGTGATCGATCTCCTCGCGGTTCGACGAGAGATACTCGAAATATTCGGAAAGACTCTCGACGCGGAGCATCGACATCCGGAGCGATATGCGCCGCCCGAGACAGTTCAGGCGGTAGCTCGAGAGATCCTTCCCGAACTTCGCGTTGAGGCGCGCGATGAGATCGGCGAGCTCCATATCCTTTGCGACGTTCGACATCGACACGCTCCGGCATTCCGCCCGCGAAACGACGGCGCCGGCCCGCGGCTCGTCGCGCGTCTGCGCGTCGGAAGCTTTGTTTCGATGGTCCCGACCCTGCCCCCTGCCGAGCGCGGAGCAGCGTGCGGAACCGGATTTGCAATTGCTATACCACCGGATGGCGGAAGCCCCCGCGCGGCCCTCCAGCCGGCGGTCCGTGCGAGTTCAAAACTTAACTGGTTTTAATTCTTGGGGTTATAGATTGAACGGCATTTGCGGATACGAGCGGGAAGCTTCCGGGAAAAGCGGAAAGAATACCGGACTTTGCACCGCTCGCTTCGCGTTTTGCAACGCACCGCCACGAAGGAGACGCTCATGCATGAAATCTCGATGAAGCAGGTCGACGTATTCACGACGACGCCCTTCGCGGGCAACCCCGCCGGCGTCGTCACCGAAGCGGAATCCCTCCCGGGCGAATCGATGCAGGCGATCGCCGCGGAAATGAACCTCTCCGAGGTGGCCTTCGTCACGCTCCCATCGCGTGGAGATGCGCTCTTCCGCGTCAGGTTCTTCACACAGTCCGAGGAGTTCGACATGAGCGGACACGCCCTGATCGCGTCCTGCTTCGCGCTCCTCGAGGAAGGGCGCATCCCGCTCGAGGACGGCGTCACGAAAACGCTCTTCGAGACGCGCGCGGGGCTCATCAGGCTCGACGTTCACTACCGGCCGGGGATACCCGCCGGCGCCTCCCGGTCCGGCGCGGAGAACGGAACGATCGTCTCGATCGGCGGCACGCCGGCCGGGGTGCTCGAGAAAATCATGCTTCACCAAACGGTCAAACGGCACCGGCCGTCGAACGTGTCGGCCCGGGAGATCGCCGGTTTCTGCGGCATAGACGCGAGCGAGATCGCGCGCACGGGGCTCCCGCTCGAGATCGTCACGACGGGGCTCGAGCAGCTCATGATTCCGGTCCTCCACAAGGAAACGATCCGGGACATGAACCCGGATCTCATCAAGCTCGGTCTCATGAACCGCCGGTACGGCATTCACACGAACCACCTCTTCTCGCTCGACGTGTTCACGTCCGATTGCACGGCGTACCTGCGGCACTTCGCGCCGGCTCTCGGGATGTGGGAGGATCCGGCGTCGGGCACCGCGGCCGCGGCGTTGACCTCGTACCTCCTCCGCCACGGAGTCGTCACGTCGGGCAATCTCGTCGTCGAGCAGGGAAAAGACACCGGCAACCTCGCGCGTATCGTCGTCGAGGGCGCGGATCCCGACGATCCGACGGCGGAGATGAGGATCGGCGGACTGGCCGTGACGTCCATCGCGCGGCGCATCGAACTCGAGGCCGGCGAGCTCGTCATTCGGTGAGGCGGCTCGCGCGTCCCGGTCGAAACGGGTTGTGTCGGTGAATCCGGCGGCTATTCCTGCGGCCGGCACGGAATGGAGAACGAAAAGGTCGATCCCTTCCCCGCTTCGCTCTCGACCCAGATCCGCCCGCCATGAAGCTCGACGTAGTGCTTCACGAGCCTCAGTCCTATCCCGAGCCCGTCCTTCTCGCGCGACGCGCCGCCGTCGAGCTGCGAGAACTTCTCGAACAGCTTCGGAATCTCGTCCTTCCCGATGCCGGTGCCGTGATCGGTGACCGAGATGACGGCTTCGCCGTCTCCGCCTCGGGAGCTGATCGTGACGACGCCGCCGTCGCGGCTGAATTTCACCGCGTTGCCGAGGAGGTTCACGCACGCCTGCCGGATGCGCAGCGGATCGAAGCTCATGATCGGGATCGCCGCGTCGAGCTCCGCGACGAGCTCGACGCGGTGCTGCGCCGCGACGGGCTCGGCGATGCGCAGGGAGATCTTGACGATGTCGTTCAGGCTTCCCTCGCTCTTGTGTAGCATCGTCCGCGACACTTCGACGCGCGAGAGATCGAGCAGATCGTTGATGAGCCCGAGGAGCTTGTTCGAGTGGTCGTCGATGATGCGGAGGAACTCCGCGCGCGTCTGGGGATCGATCGTCTGGTCCCGGTCCTCGAGCAGCGTGCCGGTATACGCCATGATGACAGAGAGCGGAGTCCGCAGCTCGTGGCTGATCCGTCCGAGAAACTCGTTTTTGAGATCGTCGAGCTCGCGGAGCTTCCGGTTGATCTCGGTGAGCTCGTCGTTCTGCGCGGTGATGCGTTCCTGGAGCGCCCTGCGATCGGTGATGTCGTGCGCGATGAGAACGACGTACGGGTCCCCCTTGATCCGCATAACGCCGCCGCTGATGTCGATGACGACGATATCGCCGTTTTTCTTCCGGCATGGAACCTCGGGTATCCGCGCGATCTCGCCGCGGAGCATTTGGAAGAAATGCCGTTTCGCCTCGTCCATTCGCTCGGGGAAGGTGACGAGGAACATGCTCCGGCCGATGAGCTCGTCGAGGCGATAGCCGGAGATCTCGCACATCGCACGGTTGCACTCGACGAACTCCCCCTGCGCGTTGAGGATGACGATGATCTCGCTCGCGTTCTTCATGAGGAGGCGGTACTTCTCCCCGAGATCGTCGAGCTCGCGCAGGAGCTGGCATTTCTCGATCGCTATGGAGGTGAGCTTGCTGAAGCGCACGACAAGGTCGAGGTCGAAATCGGTGAAATGGTTCAGCTCGTAGCTCCCGACGTTCACCGTGCCGACGAGCGCGTCCTTCGCAACGAGAGGAACGACGATGTCCGACTTGAGACCGTCCTCCTTCATGATCTCGCGGAAGCGGCCGTCCGCGGGGATATTGCTGCGGAGCACCGGCTTGCGATGGTTCGCGACCCAGCCGACGAGGTTCGAATCGTCGAGCGGCACGAACCGGCCCTCTCCCGTCGTCTCGCCGCCCCGGCGCCACACGTGGCGCATGAAGAGCCCGCACCGCTCCTTTTCGTAAATGGCGACGCACCCGATGTCGTATTCGATGACCTTCGAGAGCTCCCGGGAGATCGCCGAGAGGATCTGATTGAGATCGAGCCGGGAGCTGATCGCGTTCGCGATCTCCATGACCGCCGCGAGCTGCCGCTCCTCGTCGCTCCGATCCCCCCGGACGTCGCAGTAGACGAAGGAAGCGTCCGAATCGTCGTACGAATTCATTCGGTCGGTCTCCCGGCAATCGACGGGCCGCTCCCAGTCGCCGTTTCCCGCCTCGGCGGGGGCGTTCGGGGGCGTCTGCGTTTCGTTGGCGCTGCTCACTGTACCTCCAGTGGGTGCCCGCTCCTCGCGGCGAACGACGCCCGCGCGGGCGGAGGATACGCTGCATAACCGCTAGCCGCAGCGATGATTAGCAGGATCTATTCCATTTTCCCTTGGAACGCCCGGAAAAGGATGGTTTCGCGCGCCGCGCGAAGGGGAAGCGCCGGAACGACGACGCCTCGCGCCCGCGGGAAGCGCCGGGCGCGGCTAGAGAACGAACGAAAAACGGCTCTTGAAATGCCTCAGCTTGAGGTTCCTCCCGTACTCCACGCGGACGGCCGGTATCCGATCGCGGTGGTCGTAGATGAGCTTGACGGCCTCCGCCGCGGCGAGCAGATCGCGGTCCTCGTAGGCGAGACGCGGAACGGCCGCGCGGACGTTGTTGACGCGCGGCTCCGGAGGGATCTCTCGGACGCCGTCGAAGGCGCCGAAGGCGTACAGCCCGAGCTCGCAGAATCGGTGCCCCGCGATGAGAAGCAGCGCCGTCAGGGACACTCCCCGGAGATCCTCGTCGCGCGAGGCGCCGTCGAAGAACCGGTCGATGTCGATGTAGATCGCGTGGCCGCCCGCCGGGTTGATCGTCGGAATGCCGAGCCGCTGCAGGCGATCCCCGAAACGCTCGACCTGCCTGATGCGAAGATCGAGGTATTCCCGGCGCGTGACCGTTCGAAGCCCCTCCGCGATCGCCCGCAGGTCGCGCCCGGCGAGGCCGCCGTAGGTCGGATGTCCCTCCGTCATGATCTGGTAATCGGTGAGCTCGTTCGTGAACTTCGGGAAGCGTTTCGTGAACGCGCTCTCCTCCCGGATGCACAGCGCGCCGCCGATGTTCGCGAGCCCGTCCTTCTTGAAGCTGATGTGAAAACCGTCGGCGTTCTCGAACATCTCGTGCACGATGCTTTCGATCGACCGGTCGGCGTATCCCGGCTCCCGGCGGCGGATGAACCACGCGTTCTCGGCGAACCGGCAGGCGTCGATGAAAAACGGCACGTCGTGCGAGCGGGTGATCTCGCGGACGCGCCGGATGTTCTCCATGGATACGGGTTGTCCGCCCCCCGTGTTGTTCGTGACGGTGAGGTACACGACCGGCACGCGTTCGCGCTCCGAGGCGAGCAGGCTTTCGAGCTCCGCGAGATCCATGTTGCCGCGGAAGGGGAACGACTCGTCGCCGGCCAGGTGCTCCTGACAGGGGAGATTGAGGGGAACCATGAGCTTGTCCGCGATGTTCCCCTCGGTCGTGTCGAAGTGGGAGTTGCTCGGAATGACGTAAAACGGGGCGTCCCCCGCGACCGGTCCGCGCATCGGCCTCATGCGGTGCTCGATGCGCGTTCGGAGCTCGGGCACGAGCCCCCCGGAGAGCTGTTTCGCCTGCGGCGCGCCGGAACGCCGCAGCTCGCGCGCGAGGACGCTGAAGAAGGCGTTCTCGGCGGCCCGCCCCTGATGGAATATGAAGAGCGGCTCGAGCTCCCCCGTCCGGAGACCCGGCCGCTGACGCCACGTCGGCCCGAAAGTCCGGGCGATCTGCTCCTTGAGCTCGAAGTACCCCTCGTTCGAGCCGTACGCTTCGTCTCCGAGCAGCATCGCCGCCCACTGCTCCATCGTCATCGTCCCCGTGCCGGAATCGGAAAGGAGATCGCACCCCGGTATCCGGTCCGCGCGGAAGAGGAAGACGTTGAGCCCCGCTTCCTCGACGAGCACCCTGCGGCGTTCGTCGAAATCGGCGAGCGAGCACTTCCGGAAGCTCACCGCCGCGTTCCGATAGGGACGCGGACGGAAATAAGCGGCGGGCTCGTGCGGGGGATCGAGATGGCTTCGAAAACGGGAAATGAAGAAATCGATGGCATCCTTCATCAGATACCGTCCTTCGGCGGAAGGTTCATGGCGTCGCGGACCTCGTCGAGCGTCGCGCGCGCGGCATCGCGGGCCTTCCCGGCGCCGTCGATGAGTATGTCGCGTATGCGGCCGGGATGGGCCGCGAGATCGCGGCGGCGCTCCCGGATCGGGCGGAGCGCCTCGTTCATCCGCTCGGCGAGCCGCTTCTTGCAGTCGACGCAGCCGCGAAGCCCCGCTTCGCATTCGCCCCGGACGAGCGGCTGCTCGGCCTTGTTGTAGAAACCGTGAAAGGCGTACACGACGCAGCCGTCCGGATGCCCCTTGTCGTTCTTTCGGATCTTCACGGGATCGGTGAACATGATCCTCACCCGTTCGGCCGTCGCCGCCTCGTCGTGGGCGAGCGCGATGTAGTTGCCGGAGCTCTTGCTCATCTTTTTATCGGCCGCGTCGATCCCCGGCACCTTCGGGATCTCGGTGAGGAGCACCTCCGTGATCGGAAACACGTCGCGGCCGAACAGGCTGTTGAACCGCTGCGCGAGGTCGCGCGTCATGTTGACGTGCGCCTCCTGATCCTTGCCGACGGGGACGAACTCGCCCTTGTAGGCGAGGATGTCGGCCGCCTGGAGCGTCGGGTACCCGAGGAGACCGTAGCTCGGGTGCTCGATCTTGTAGCCGAGCACCATTTCCTTGTAGGTCGGATTCCGCTCGAGCCACCCGAGCGGCGTGATCATCGAAAAAAGGAGGTGCAGCTCGGCGACCTCCTTCACGTGCGACTGGATGAAGATCGCGCACTTCCCGGGATCGAGGCCGGCGGCGACCCAGTCGATCGCCATCTCGACGACGTTCTCCCGGAGCCTCCCGACGTTCTCGTAGCCGACGGCGTCGCCGCCGCCCGGCGTCGTGAGCGCGTGCCAGTCGACGATGAAGAAGAAGCAGTCGTAGTCGTTCTGGAGGCGCACCCAGTTGTCGAGGGCGCCGTGGAGATTGCCGAGGTGCATGCTTCCCGTCGGCCGCATGCCGCTCGTTACCCTTCGTATGCCCATGCGGTCAGCTTCCTCCGTGAGCGGAACCCCGTCGCGCGGATGCGGCGCCGCGGCAGGAAAGAAAAATAGGGGAGGCAGGACTTGAACCCGCAGCCACCGGTTTTGGAGACCGACGCTCTACCAGTTGAGCTACTCCCCTGTTGCGACGTATTCAGCGGCCGAACTTCGTGAAGATAACAGCAAGGCGAGGCCGAAGTCAATAGCCTCCGCCGGACCTCCCCGCACATCCCGGCGGGCCGCTCGGGCGTCGGCGGACCTTGCCGACGAGGCCGCATACGTCTTATACTGTGCCTGTTATGAAATCGTACGCTTCGTTCGTCCTCGCGTCGACCCTGCTCCTCCCCGCCGCGGGTCTCGGGCCTCGCGCCGCCGAAACGGCCCGGCCGCCCGTCGAGGGAACGTTCATTCAGTACGAGCAGTGGATGATGAAGCTCGACCGCGAGGCGTGGCGCCTCGAGCTCGACGCGATGCGCGAGGCGGGGATCACGCTCGTCATCGTGCAGTGGCTCGAGTTCCAGAACGTTCGATTCATCCCGGCGGATCCCTCGGCCCCCGATCCCACCGATATCATCCTCGACTACGCCGACGAGCACGGCATGCGGGTCTTCGTCGGGCTCCACACCGAAGACCGGTGGCACGAACGGTTCTCGGTCCCCCGGTACCTCGACCGCGCCGCGGCGATGAGTCTCCGGCTCGCGGATCTCGCGTGGGCCCGGTACGGGGATCACGCCTCGTTCGCCGGATGGTACATCCCCCAGGAGCCCCGGTTCGCCGAATACGGCCGGGAGCATCTCGACCTCCTGCGCGGGTTCTACCGGCGGCAGAGCGATCGCTGCCGCGAGATCTCGGGCGGCAAACCCGTCGCGATCTCCCCGGCCCTGCCGGCCCCGAGAGACCGGCCCGAGCCCGAGAGGTTCCGCGCCGTCTTCGCCGGTCTCCTGTCGGGAGCGGGCGTGGACATGGTGCTCCTGCAGGACGGCATCGGAGCGCACAGGGGCGAGTACGACTTCGACGCCAAGGTCGTTCCGTACTTCCGGGCGATGCGGGACGCCTGCCGCGAGGCAGGCGTCGAGCTGTGGAGCGACATCGAGATCTTCCAACGCAAACGCGCCTCCCGGGGATCGGAGCCCGCGCGGATCGAGCGCATCCGGCGCCAGATCGACGCCGCTGCGCCGTTCGTCGAGGGGTTCGTCATGTTCGACTTCTTCCACTACATGAGCCCTCGCCGCGGCGAGGCGCAGAAAAAGCTCTTCGAGGATTACCTTCGGGAGGTCGTCCGGAGCGGTCCCGCGCCCCGCTAGCCCGCCGATGTGCCCGCTCGCGACCGCCCGCGATCTCCCGCAAGGTCGCGAACCCTCGCGAAACCTCGGCGGCTTGACCCGCGGGCGCCGGCGTGGTATATTGCGAATCGTTATTCCGCCGCGCTTTTCCAACGGATTCACAGGTCGAGGGGCGCGGCCCCTCGTTCGTTCGGAATGCCGCACCCAGATGGAGGTAGGTGAATGATCGCAGGAATCCCCAAGATCGAAATGCCGGTGAACGAGCCCATCCGCGCGTACGGACCGGGTTCGAAGGAGAAGGCGGAGCTCAAGGCGAAGCTCCGCGAGCTCTCCGGAAAGAAGATCGAAATCCCGTGCGTCATCGGAGGACGGAACGTCCGCACGGGGAACACCGGCCTCTGCGTGATGCCGCACGATCACAAGCACGTGCTCGGCGTCTATCACAAGGCTGGCAAGCGCGAGGTGCAGGCCGCGATAAAGGCCGCCCTCGACGCGAAGGAATCGTGGTCCCGGATGCCGTGGGAGGCGCGCGCCGCGATCTTCATGCGCGCGGCCGATCTCCTCGCGGGGGAGTATCGCGCGACGCTCAACGCCGCCACCATGCTCGGCCAGAGCAAGACCGCCTTTCAGGCGGAGATCGACTCGGCGTGCGAGCTCATCGACTTCCTGCGCTTCAACACGTACTTCATGAAGCAGATCCTCGCCCAGCAGCCGGAATCGCAGCCGGGCATGTGGAACATGAGCGAGGCGCGGCCGCTCGACGGCTTCGTCTTCGCCGTAACCCCGTTCAACTTCACCGCGATCGCGGGGAACCTCCCGACGGCGCCCGCGATGATGGGCAACACCGTCGTGTGGAAACCCGCCTCGAGCGCGGTCTACTCGGCCCACTTCGTCATGCAGATCCTGAGGAAGGCGGGGCTTCCGGACGGCGTCATCAACATGATCCCCGGAGCGGGCTCGACGGTCGGCGACCTCGTGCTCACGCATCCCGACCTCGCCGGCGTCCATTTCACCGGCAGCACGGCCGTGTTCCAGAACATGTGGGAAACGATCGGCTCGAACATCAAGAGCTACAAGCAGTACCCGCGGATCGTCGGCGAGACGGGAGGCAAGGACTTCATCTTCGCTCACCCGACGGCCGACGTCCGGCCGCTCGTCATCGCGATGGTGCGCGGCGCGTTCGAGTTCCAGGGCCAGAAATGCTCCGCCGCCTCGCGCGCCTACGTTCCGAAGAGCCTCTGGCCGCGCGTCAAGAAGATGCTGCTCGCCGAGATCGCGACGATCAAGATGGGCGACGTTCGCGACTTCAGGAACTTCATGACGGCCGTGATCGACAAGGCCGCCTTCGAGAGCATCAAGGCGTACATCTCCTACGCGAAACGCTCCCCCGGCGCCAAGATCATCGCGGGCGGCGGCTGCAGCGACCGCAAGGGCTACTTCGTCGAGCCGACCGTCATCGTCGCCAAGCGCCCGGACTTCAAGACGATGCGCGAGGAGATCTTCGGGCCGGTGCTCACGATCTACGTCTATAACGACGCGCAGCTCGAAAAGACGATCGGCTTCGTCGACACGGGTTCGGCGTACGCGCTCACGGGCGCGATCTTCGCCGAGGACCGCGAGGCGATCGTCGAGCTCACGCGCGCGCTCCGGGACGCGGCGGGCAACTTCTACATCAACGACAAGCCGACGGGCGCGGTCGTGGGACAGCAGCCCTTCGGCGGAAGCCGCGCGTCCGGCACGAACGACAAGGCTGGGAGCATCCTCAACATGATCCGCTGGACGAGCCCGCGGACGCTGAAGGAGACCTTCTGTCCCCCGAAGGACTACCGGTACCCGTTCATGGCGGAGGAATAGGCGGAGAGCCGGAGGGACGATTCCCGGCGCGACGGAGCGGCGGGGATCGGCCCGAGGCGGACGCGAAAACGACGCGGCCGGGGTCGCACGACCCCGGCCGCTTTTTTTCGTCTCGCGGGCGCCGC
>JAGUZZ010000246.1:0-5524 GCA_020060525.1 bacterium
CGACACCGCGCCGGCGAGCTTGCGGAGCGCCTGCGACATGAGCCGGGCCTGAAGCCCCACGTGCGAATCGCCCATCTCCCCTTCGATCTCCGCCGCCGGCACGAGCGCCGCGACCGAGTCGACGACGATGATGTCGATGGCGCCGCTCCGTATGAGCACCTCGGCGATGTCGAGCGCCTGCTCCCCGGTGTCGGGCTGGGAAATGAGGAGGTTGTCGACGTCCACGCCGATCTTGCGGGCGTAGCCGAGATCGAGCGCGTGCTCGGCGTCGATGAACGCGGCCACGCCGCCGAGCTTCTGCGCCTCGGCGACGATGGAGCAGGTGAGCGTCGTCTTGCCCGAGCCCTCGGGCCCGAAGATCTCGATCACGCGCCCGCGCGGCACGCCGCCGATCCCGAGCGCCACGTCGAGGCTGAGCGAGCCCGTCGGGATCGCCTCGACGGGGACGATGCTCCCCTCGCTCCCGAGCCGCATGATCGAGCCCTTGCCGAACTGCTTCTCGATCTGGCCCATGGCGAGCTCGATCGCCTTTTCCTTGTTCGCGGCGCCTTCGACCGCCTTGGCGGCCGTTCTCTTGCTTTCCTTGGATTCCTTCGCTTCCCTCATCGCCTTCGTCTCTCTCATCGCTCGTCCCTCCCGCCTTCATCCCCCCTGATCCGTTCGAATGAAACGATTTACGCGCCGGCTCTCCGCCCCTCGCGTCACCTCCTCCGCCCCCGCCGCACGGCGGCGCCGGCTCCTTTTTATATCACCTCGAGGGGCCCATTTCAATTAAAATGAGCCGGCGCGGCGCGCCGGAGAAACCGCGGGGAACCGGGCGCCGCCGGGAGGAACGGCGATACGATGAATCGGGCGATGATCCGCGCCGAAGCGCTCCACCGCCACTACCGGCGAGGGCCCCAGGAGGTGCGCGCGCTCGACGGCGTCGACATCAGCGTCGGCGAAGGGGAGTTTCTCGCCGTCGTCGGCGCCTCGGGCTCGGGGAAATCCACGCTCCTCAACCTGCTCGCCGGGCTCGACACCCCGACCGCGGGACGGATCGAGTTCCGCGGCGCGGCGCTCGACGAGCTCTCCCGGCGCGAGCTCGCCTCCTATCGCGCTCGCCGCGTCGGCATGATGTTCCAGAACTTCAACCTCGTGCATCACCGGACCGCGCTCGAGAACGTCGAGCTCGCTCTCTATTTCAACGGATGCCCCGTGCGCGAGCGGCGCGGGCGGGCGGCGGCGATGCTCGAACGGCTCGGTCTCGCGGACCGGGCCGGCCATCGTCCCGGCGATCTCTCCGGGGGCGAGCAGCAGCGCGTCGCGCTCGCTCGCGCGCTCGTGAAGGAACCCGAGGTGCTCTTCGCCGACGAGCCGACGGGCAATCTCGACATGGACAACTCCCTCGAGATCGTCTCGCTCCTCTCCGAGCTCAACGCGCGCGGGCTCGCGATCGTCATGGTGACGCACGACGTCGAGATGGCGCGGCGGGCCGCGCACAGGATCGTTCGCATGCATTACGGGCGCGTGGAAAGCGACGTGGCCTCGACGCCGGAGAACACCCGATGACTTTTCGCGATCTCATCTTCATATCGGCCGGAAACCTGCGACGCATGCGGCTGCGAACCTCTCTCACCGTGGCCGGGGTCGCCATCGCCATCGCGACCTTCACGGCGATGGTGTCCTTCGGCGCCGGCAACCAAAAATACGTCACCGGGCAATACCATGCGCTCGGCCTCCTCCATACGATGCAGGTGTACCCTCGCGAGGCGGCGGCGGATTCGGCGGCGGCGAGAGCCCTCGACGTCGACGCGCTCGCCGAGCTCTCCCGGCTGCCGGGCGTGAGGCTCGCGTACCCCTTCGACGCGATGAGCGTGACCGCCGTTCTCGGGGATTCGCTCGCGGCCTCGAAGGCGCAGGCGATCCCCGCCGCGGCCATGCGGACGAAGCTCCTCTCCCAGCTCGTCGCGGGCAGAACCTTCGAGAGCGACGGCGCGAAGGAAGCGATGGTGACACCGGCGTTCCTCAGGGGGTTCGGCGTCGCGGAACCGGATTCCGCGATCGGGCGCGCGCTCGTCCTCTCGGTCAAATCGGCCGTGATCGACAGCGGTCTCGCCGCTCTCGTGCCGCGCGATCCGGCGCGCATACGTGAACGCGTCCGCGCCCTCGACGCCGACAGCCTCCTCGACGGCGGGTTCCGCCGCCGGTTCGCTCGATCGATCGTCAACGAGGGGATCGCCCTTTTTCTCGACGGATTCTTCAATCGCCGCGCCGTCGTCCGGGACACGCTCGCGATCGTCGGCGTTCTCGACGAGGCGGGAGGACGCGCGCGCCTCGAGGGGATCCTCGTGCCGGTCGGAACGGCGGAACGCTTTCGCTCGTCGGGCCTCGGCGGCGACCCCGCCGATCTTTTCGCGTCGATGAGCGCGGGCAACGTCTTCTCGCTCGACGCGGCCGTCTCGGCCCGGGGCTTCCCGCGCGCCACGCTCGATCTCGATCCCGCGGCGGCGATCGCGGCGGTGAAGGACTCGGTCGAGGCGCTCGGATTCCGGGCCTTCAGCTTCGCCGAGCAGTTTCAAGAGATGCGGAAGTTCTTCCTCGTCTTCAATCTGGTTCTCGGCGCGGTCGGGCTCGTCGCCCTCGTCACGGCGTCGCTCGGCATCGTCAACACGATGGCGATGTCGATCCTCGAGCGCCGCCGGGAGATCGGCATCCTCAAGTCGCTCGGCGCGCACGATCGCGACATCAAGCTGCTCTTTCTCGCGGAATCCGGGGTCATCGGCGCCGCGGGGGCGATCGTCGGGATCGTCGCGGGATGGCTCATGACGCGCGCGGCGTCCTTCGCGGCCCGGGCGTACCTGGAGCGGCAGGGCCTCGGCTCGATCGAGCTCTTCGCCCTGCCGTACTGGCTCGTCCTCATCGCGCTCGCGATCGGCGTCGTCGTGAGCATCGCCGCCGGCTATTACCCAGCCTCCCGCGCCGCGGCGGTCGATCCCGTCGAGGCGCTCAGGAACGAGTAGCTCCGGCGCCCCGCCGCCGGAGCGTTCCGTACCGCTCGGCGTAGGCCTTCGCGAACTCGGCCCCGAAGAGGAAGATCATCGCGGACCAGTAGATCCAGAGCAGGATGACGATGAACGACCCCGCCGCGCCGTAGTACGACGTGACCGCCGTTCTCTGCAGGTAGAGCTGAATGAGACGGTAACAGGCGACGAAGAGGACCGTCGTGAGGAGCGAGCCCGTCCACACGTCGCGCCACGAGATGCGCCGCGCGGGCAGGATCATGAACACGAGCGTGAAGAGGACGAAGAGGATCGCCGGCGCGAAGTACCGGGGAAGCTGCGAGACGAGCCCCGCGGCCGACGGAAAGGCGTTGACGAGCGCCTGCTCCGGTATGATCGCGACCGCCTTCACGAGCACCGACGCGTAGAGGTAGAGCCCGATGCAGATCACCATGGCGAAGGCGAGAGCGTGCCCCCTCACGAGCCGGATGATGCCGCTCGCGAGCCCCGCCTTCTCCTCGTTCACCCGCCAGACCACGTTGAGCGCGTGAATGAGCTGGCGGAAAAAGCCCGCCGAGAAGACGAGCAGCATGACGATCGTGCCGCTTCCGACGACGATCGCGTTCGAGCGTTCGCGCACGGCGTTCTGAAGAACGATCCTGACCCCCTCGGCCGCTTCGGCGCCGAGCGACTGCCCGACCTGCGTGAGGATCTGCGTCTCGACGGCGTCGTTGCTCAGAACGAGCCGGAACACCGCGACGAGCACGAGGAGGAGCGGCGCCATCGAGAGGAGCGCGTGAAAGGCGAGCGAAGCGGACATCGAGGGCATGTTGTCGCCGGCCCAGCGCCTCCCGGTCGCGGTGAAGAGCGCGGCGACCGCCCTGGCGGCGCCGCCGATCGATCGCGCGGATCCTGCGTTCGTCATCGCGTCATCATGCGAGCGGGAATCCCGCGACCTCCTCGTACGTCGCGCCCGAGGGGGCGAGACGGCTTCGCATGAGAACGAACCGGTCCACCGCCTGAGCCGCCCGCGGCGGCAGGGGCGGAACCGAGGCGAGCTTCTCCACCATGGCTCGCGGGAGAGGCTCTTTCACGCGGGCGAGCGTGAGGTGCGCCCTGAAGGGACGATCCTCACGCGGGACGCCGAGACGCTCCGCCCCCTCCTCGAGCGCCTTCGCGAGCGCGGCGAGACCCTGCGCGCCCTCGACCGCTTGAAAAAAAAGAACGCGCGGCCTCGCGAGGTTCGGGAACGCGCCGAAGGGGCCGTAGACGATACGGAACGGCTTCGCCGCGGAGGCGGCCTCCGCTCCCGCCTCCTTGAGTCCGTCGAGGAGCCTCTCGTCGACCTCTCCGAGGAACTTGAGGGTGAGGTGCATGTTTTCGGGCGGTATCCAGCGCCACGGCGGATTGCGCACGGGAAACGCCTTCATCGCCGCGGAAACCTCCGCCGCGACCGCGTCGGATATCTTCACCGCGAAGAACAGCCTCATACCCATCACCTCGCGGCCGCGCGGGCGGCCCGGCGAAAGGACGTCATCGGCGCTCCAGTTTGTCGAGCGCCTGTTTCATCCTCGTGTTGGCGATGTCGACGAAGGTCTCGCGCGGGAGGAGGTCGCGGCTCACGATCTTCATCGCGCGCTCGGAGATCCGTCCGTGGCGGACGATCTCGCGTCCGGCCTCCCTCGCCGCGTCGAGGACGTCCTGCACCCCCATCGCGCCGTCGATCATCGGACGGAGCGCGCCGCCGTGCGGACGCAGCAGCGCCCCGGCGTACTCGCGCCCGAGGTTCTTCGCGACGGCCTTCATGTGGACGACGAGCGGGTCGAAGTTGTCGAGCTCCCAGAAGCCGCAGTTCGCGACGAGCGCGAGCACGCCGTTCTCGAGCCTCTCGCGCTGCGGGTGCCGGCAATGGCCTTCGCGGACCTCGATCTCGGGATGCCCGATCGGAATGAGCCGGTCCATGAAGTTCTTGAGCGGCCCGGTGGCCCCGTCGACGTAGACCGGCGTCGCGAACACGAGTATATCGGCCGAGGACGCGAGCGGCAGCATCCGCTCCATGTCGTCATGGCGGAAGCACGCGCCCGGCGTCTTGAACCAGCAGGCGTAATCCCCTTCGCACGGCGCGACGTCGAGCCTCTTCGTGTAGACCACGTCGACCGAGGCGCCCTCGTCCTTCATCCCCTCGACGAAGGGATCGAGGATGAGCGCCGTGTTCCCCTTCTCCGTATGCGGACTGCCGTTTACGACGAACGCCTTCACTCGGAGCACCTCCCGTGTCGAAGTATGAGCGCGCTATTTCGTATTATGCCCCACCCGCGGCGAACGGCGCAAGGGCCTCCGCGGCCCCCTCGAGCGCGAGCCTGAGCAGATCGAGGGCGTGATACGCCGCGCGAAGCCGGATCGTCTCCCGGTCGCCCGGGAAGAGGAGCTTCCGCACGAACGTCCCCTCCGCCCCGGCGCAGCCGACGTAGCAGAGACCGACGGGCTTCCCCGGCACCGCCCCCGTCGGCCCCGCGATCCCCGTCGTCGCGAGCGCGAAATCG
>JAGUZZ010000020.1:0-3247 GCA_020060525.1 bacterium
ATAGAGAGCGAGCGGTACGGCGAGACGGCCGTTCCGAAGGTGGCGTATGGCGGCGCCGAACGCCTTGATAATCGTCACGATTCGGTTCACGGGCCCCTTTCTGTCGCCTCATGGCGCCGGGGATCGCCCGGCATCCGGAGCGGCGCCGCGCTCCGGAGCCGCTTCGACGAACGGAGCGAGCTCTTCCGCGAAGCTGACGAGCTCGCGTTCGATGCTTTCGAGGTCCGCGCCTTCGCCGACCTCCATCGAGAAACGAACGAACGAGGTCGCTCGCGATCGCCCGAGAAGGGAGCTTTTCATCTGGCTCCACTTGAGGGCGAACTCGTCGGCGAGAACCCCGTCCGCCGCGACGAACCAGTATAGAACAATGTGCCGCTCGGCGCCATTCGAGATGACGAGATTGCGCGCGGCGCGCCGGGCTCCGTCGACGGAGAGGAGCGACGTTCCCTCCGAGAGGATGTTCCATCCCGCCCCGGGATAGCAGTGTCTCGGAGAGTGAATCTGCGAGTTCTCCTGAGGGGAGGCGAAGTAGCCGACGAAAAGCCAGATCGTCGGCTCGCCGGCGCGGCGGTACTCGCGGAAGATCGTCGCGTCGGCCCCGAGGAGACCCGTCGCGTCCCCGTCGATCGTCTCCTCGGTCGAGACGTAGCCCGCGATCTCCCGGGGAATGCGGTCGAGCGCCGGAGAGACCGGTGCCTCGGCCGGACGATAGCGCATCGCGTACGTGTACGCGACGAGCGCGGCGAAGAGGACGATTATCGCGCCGTGTGCGGTTTTTTTCCGCGCTGCCACGCGAGCACCCCCCAGACGAGGAGAAGCATGACGAATCCGCTTCCGAAGACGATGAGCCCCGATATTTCGTGAAGGATGCCGTCCGCGAAGGCCGGCCCGGCCGCGCGGGCCCCGATCGCCGTCAGCGCGAGCCGAATCGTATTGGCGGCGATCGCGATGGGAACGGACGACGCCGCGAGGATCGCTCGCCTGCGGTTCCCGAGTCCCGATACCGCGCAGAGCACGAGGGAGAGCGTGACGAGCGTCATAAGCGATCGCAGCCCGCTGCACGCCGCGACGACCTCGAGGGTGTAGTTGGGAAGGACGAGGATGTTGCCGCGGCGGATGACCTCGACGCCGGCGCCCTGAAGAACCGCGGCGGCGAGCTTCGCGCTCATGAGCTGCATCGGGAACGTGAGCCTGTAGTAAACGATATAGGGGAGGGGGATCATCATGAAGAGAAAGAGGAGCGGAAAAGCGAGCGACCGCACGAACGCCGCGCCGCGGAAGATCAGCAGAACGCCGATCAGCATGAGCGGCAGTGAGACGCGGGCGGTGAACAGCTCCGCCGCCGCGGTTCCCGCGACGAGGAGCGCGGACGCGAACGCGACGATCGCCCATCCCGCGGCGGCGCCGCCCCCGCCGTCCGACGAGCGCAGGACGCCGCGCCTGCGCCAGACGAAAAAGGCCGAGACGATTGGAACGGCGATCCCGTGCTGGTAGTTGGGATCGACGATCCATTGCCTCGCGAGCGCGGCGAGCACGGGGAGGTAGAGCGCCGCGCAGAGCGCGGCGGCGGCGATCGCCGCGGCGCCCGGTCTCGCGGTCCGCCGCTCGCTCCGCGCCGCCGTATCGTTCATGAGCGTTCCTCCCTCGCTTCGCGTATTTCTATACCGGCCGCCGGGTTTATACAAGAAAAATGGAGTCGTTCCGGGCCGCGGCCCCGGCGGGCGCGCATCGCGCCCGCGGATCCGGCGCGCGCGGGGGGAAAAAAAGAGCGGGCACCGCAGCAGGTGCCCGCTCGAAAACCGGCTCATCGAGAAGGAGGCGCCTAATCTTTCTTTCTCCTGAGAACCGGGATCATGCCGAGGAGCCCGAGGCCGAGAAGGCTCAGCGTTCCCGGCTCGGGAGTCGCGTAGTACGACGCATCGTGCGAGTAGGGGTTCACGTACGTCCGGCCTCTCGAGTCCACGCCGACGGCGTCGAAGTGCACCCAGCTGTAACCGCTCACGACGATGTTGACGAGGATCTCGTCGCCCCAGCCGGGGTTTCCGATCCAGCCGTGGTTGTATTCGTAGGCGTTTATCTGGTCGTTGTCGATCCGGCCGAGGCTCTGGAAGTTGTACCGTCCGAGGCCGGCCGGCATGTGGCGGTGAAGGGACGGATTCGCGCTGATGGAGGCGGGAGCCGCGTTCTCGTACGTCTGGAACCCGACGATCTCGACGCCGTTCACGTAAACCGTCCCGCTCTGATGCATCGGCGTCGAGAGCATCAGCCATGTATCGAGGAAATCATAGTTCGATTGCCCGCGTTTGCAGCCGTACATTCCGCCGCTTCCGGATCCCGCGGGATTCCAGTACCCGACGACCTTGAGGTCGAAGTTCGAGCTGTTGGTGATCCAGGAGTGGAACTCCTGCTGGTAGAAGTTATGGTAGTTTGATCCGACGATATAGGTCTGCAGTCTCGGCACCGCCATGGCGCCGGAGGCGAGACCGATCACGGCCGCCAGCGTAACTGCTAAAGTGATAAAGCGTTTCATATTGATCTCCCTCTTCGTGTCGGTTTTCGTTATGCCTGTCATTCAAATCGCCTTTCTGCGGGGCAGGATTGCAAGCAGCATGCCCTTTGCGGCCTCACGCGTAATCCCATAATTTACATGCTGTTATAAAAATAGTAGCACCGTGGAATTTTCCCCGAAATCGAATGTGTAATAAAACTCGACACTCGCGGTCCGATAGTGGCCTGCCGGAGCCTTTCCGCGGGTCGCGATCAGATGCGAGCAAAAACTGGGTAGTTGAACGGATTTTTTAATGCATGCGTTCGGCGGAGTGAAATCGATGCAATCGCTTGAAAAATAAACAGGATGCAATAATGTAATTGAAAAATATCTCCACTTGTGGTACAATGACCACAAGTGAGTTTTTCTCGGCTCTCTGTATCGATGCAATCGGCATGGGGTGCAAATCCAATAGGAGGTGAAATTAAGGGTTATTGGTACAAGACTCGTCCCCTTGCATCGGCATTGCGGTTCTTGATTGTCAATCAGCTCGACAGTTCGAGTCCCGTTGGAAAGGAGTAAATCATGCGTTCCATCGCTATCGCCGCCCTGATTCTCCTCGTTCCGGCCGTTCTCTTCGGCGGACAGACGATCGGCGCCTACTTCACCTACACGCCGAATCAGATGTACTACTCGCCGCAGCCCTTCGAGCCGATGACGGCTTACATCTACGGGCATGCGCTCAACTGCTTCACCTCC
>JAGUZZ010000051.1:0-3707 GCA_020060525.1 bacterium
CGACCCGCGGCGAGGAGCATCCACAGGCGCGGCTTGACGAGATCCCCCGCTTCGCGCCCGGAGGACCGGACGGCGCGCGGCCACGTTATCGGCGCGCCTCCCCCGCCGCGCCGCGTCTCGGTGAAGAAGCGGACGCGACGGCTCAGTGTACCATAGATCCGGTACGCGCCGGAGGCAATTGCGGCGAACGGCAGCACCGCGAGACCGGTCGCGCAGTCGAAGGCGCGCTTGAGGGAGCGCTCGAACCAGAGGAACGAGCGCCGCTCCATGGAAAACACGTGCGCCCCGGCGAGCTCCTCGACGCGCGCGCCCCCGCCGAGAAACCGCGCGAGCGGGGAAACCACCGTTATCTGTATCTGCCGGCGCCGCGCCTGCGAGAGAAAGGGAACGAGCGCCCGGTCCCCCTGAAGGGATTCGCAGACGAAGACCTCCTGGATCGTGAAGCGTTCGACGACGTCGGGAAGGTCGGCGGGGCGCCCGAGCCCCTCCCCGGAGCCGTCGAGGAATCCGACGACCTCGATGCCGAGCTCGGGGGCTCCGGCGAACCGCTCCGAAAGACCCGCCGCCTCCTCGCGCGTCCCGACGACGAGAACCCGTTTGAGATCGAACCTCGCCCTCACGAGCACGCGGTGCACGGCCCGGACGGCCCGCCGGACGAGCGAGGCGAGAACGATCGCGAGGGCTCCCTGAAGGACGACGACCGCCCGCGAATAGATGCGGACGCGGCTCATGTAGGTGGCGGCCATGAGGATCACGAGCCCGAGGAACACGGCCCGCGCGACCCGGACGACCTCCTCCTCCGGGGGCGTCTCGCGGCGGACGCGGTAGAGCCCGAAGGCGAGGAACGTGAGCAGAAAGACGAGGTTGTAGAAGACGATATAAAAGCCGTACCAGCTCACCGGATAGAGCTCGCGCACGAAGAGCGGCTGCAGAAACAGGCGGGCGTAAAACGCGGCGAAGAAAGCGGCGTTGAACGCGGCGAGATCCCCCGCTGCGAGCGCGGCGGTCTTGAGGGCGACGCGGTTGCGGCGGAAGAAGTAAAAGACCCGGTTCCATTTCTCGTAGTACCGCAGGAGGCTCAGGAGATGTATGAGGAACGGCTTGCGGAAGACGGACCGGGCGCTCGATCGCTCGTACGTGTGAACCATGACCGAATCGGGGACGTAGAAGACCTTCCAGCCGTGCTGCTTCATCCGGTAGCACCAATCGAGATCCTCGAAATAGAGAAAGAAGCGCTCGTCCATCTCCCCCACCCGCTCGAGCGCCTCGCGCCGGACGAGCATGCAGGCGCCGATGATCCAGTCGACCTCGCGGGAGGCGTCGTGCGGATCGTCCATGAGGAGATGGTCTCGGAGCGGCTTCGCCCGGGGGAAGAGCTTGCCGAGAACGGTTCGCCGGTAGAGGAGCGCGCTCACCGTGTAGAACGAGCGCGCGGAATACTGGAGCGAGCCGTCCGGATACACGAGCTTGGACCCGGCGATCCCCGCGTCGGAATGCTCGTCCATGAACGCCGCGAGCCGGTCGATCGATCCCTCGCGGACGACGATGTCGGGATTGAGGATGAGGATCAGGCGCCCCGTCGAAAGACGGATCCCCTGATTCACGCCGCGCGAGTAGCCGCGATTCTCGGCGTTCGCCGCGACGCGCACGCCGGGAAAGCGCGCGCGCACCGTCTCCGCGGTGCCGTCGGCCGAGGCGTTGTCGACGACGATCGTCTCGACGGCCCCGCGCGCGGGATACCGCTCGAGCGAGGCGAGGCAGCGCTCGACGGGGACGCGGCTGTTGTAGGTGACGATGACGACGGATAGATCCATGCACGCTCCCGCGGACGAATGCTACTTCCAGCGTCGCGGGTTCATGAAGCGGATTCTCCAGACCATGAATGCCGCTTCCCAGACGATCTTCTTCGACATCTTCGAGATGCCCACCCGGCGGTCGACGAACAGGATGGGGATCTCGACGATGCGGAACCCCTGCTTCCAGGCGAGGTAGTTCACCTCGATCTGAAACGAGTACCCGTCGCTCCGGATGACGTCGAGCGGCAGGCGCTCGAGCACTTCGCGCCGGAAGCACTTGAATCCGCCCGTCGCGTCCCTGAGCGGGAGCCCCGTGACGATGCGCGTGTACACGTTCGCGCCGTAGCTCAGAATGAGCCGTCCGAGCGGCCAGTTCACGACCGTGATCCCCTTGATGTACCGGGAGCCGATGACGAGATCGGCGTCCGCGGCGGCCGCGAGAAACTGGGGGATCGCGTTCGGATCGTGCGAAAAATCGGCGTCCATCTCGAAGACGAACCGGGCGTCGGTGTTCGCGAGCGCCCACTTGAAGCCCGTGATGTACGCCGAGCCGAGACCGAGCTTCCCCGCTCGATGGAGCACGTGGACGCGGGGGTTCGCCGCGGCGAGCGCGTCGACGACGGCGCCGGTGCCGTCGGGGCTCGCGTCGTCGACGACGAGTATCTCGACGCCGCTCCCGAGCCTGAGGACAGAGCCGACGATCTCGGCGATATTCTCCTTCTCGTTATAGGTGGGTACGATGACGAGGGTCTCCATGCGTTCACCTCTTCCGGCCGGCGGCCGCGCGGGAGAATACCGGAGCGGCGGCCGCCGCGGCGAAGCAGACGATCGACACGATCAGGGAAACGCGCAGCCGCGGGGATTCGAAGCGCATGCGGATGTCGTGGTCCCCCGCCGCGAGCGCGATCGCCCTGAGACAGTAATCGGCGACGAGCACGGGCGCAGCGGCCCCGTTCACCTCGGCCTTCCAGTCGGGATACCATATCTCGCTCATGAGCATGACGCAGGGCCGTTCGACGTGCGCGCGGACGCGGATCTCGTTCGCGCGGTAGGACGTGATGCGCGCGTGCGACCCCTCGGCCGACTCGGGACGCACCGGCGGCTGCTCCTCGAGGACCGCCTCGCGCGCGGGATCGAACGCGTTCGTAGCGAGCGCGCGGAGCGCCTCGGCCGGCGGCAGGACGCGGACGCTGTCCACGAAGGAGATCCGCGACAGCGCGCCGGGGTTCTCGTAGATGTACACGTTGCCGCCGCTCATGACGAGGGGATATCCCTCCCCCTCGGGGAAAAGCGGGTAGACGGAGTAGAGGTACTTGGCGTTCAGCATGTCGACGATCGTCGCCGGGTACCGTCCCTCGTTGAAGCCAGCGAACATCGCGTCCATGACGTCCTGATAGCGCTTGAGCTTCGCCGCGTGGTATCCGCCGAGCGAGAAGACGCCGTGGGCCATGAACCGGTTTTCGCTGAACGGGTAGGCGTTGTGCGACCATTGGCCGATCCGCGCCGCGGGGGCCGGGAAGACGCGGAAATACGACGTGTCGGACCTGAAGAACCGCACGGCGTCGTCGGGGCGAAGGTACCTCTCCCTGACCTCCTTCCCCATGACGATCGGCTCCTCCCCCTTCCACGTTTTCTCCGGATGGATCACGCCGCGGTCGACGATCGCGAGATCGATCGCGGCGACGAGGGCGATCGCGGCGGCCGCCGCGCCGGCGCCGATCCGCTTCCGCGCCGCGAGATACAGGACGAGAAGCGCCGCCGCGAGGCCGGTGAGACCGGGGCACTCCGCCTCAGCCTCTTCTTCCGCGAGCGGCTCGGGGAGCGAGGGCCCTCCCCCGCAAGCCCTCGCGAGCGCGAGCGCGAAAAAGGCCCCGACCGCGGCACCCCTCTCTCCGAGCCCGGGGACGAGAA
>JAGUZZ010000218.1:0-11586 GCA_020060525.1 bacterium
CCTCCAGCATCAGGGTGTAGAAGGTGATGCCGCCATCCCAATTGTCGTACCCCGTTTCGACGAGCTCGGCACGGGCCTGCTCCAGTAGTGAGCCTTCAGCTATCGCACCCTGGATCTTGGCTATCTTTGCTGCTGTTGCAACGATACGCGCGGCTCTGTCTTCAAACCTTGGCATGATTCACCTTACGGTCTAACGCCAGCATCAGCTGCGGCCGCGTCCGCCGCTTCGGCGGGCCGGCGCGCCGGTTGCTCTGCAAGCGGCTTGACGGCAGCGGCCGTCAGCTGTATGCAGAGTTAGGTGATTCGTTAACCCGAATCACACTTTCTCGGCAAAATGGTGATCCCACCATTTGATAGCTCAATATTCCATTCCGATGATTCGGCAGCATCGATTTTACCCAGTAGCTTCGGCAGAGATTCCGCGCAGATGAGCCAATCGCTGCTATCCTCAAAGAAGCCCCATACTCGAACATCTTGGAAAATAATCTCTATGCTTCCAAGAGACCGTGGCTTGTTCTTCATACGGGGAAGTATCTTGCCCTTAAGCCATGTATATATGTCCTTGAAAAGCTCTTCGAGGAAAACCTTGGATACAAAACCTATCGCCGCGATAATTGATAGAGTGATGTAATATCTTTCCGGCCCCTCAGCGCTCGGATACCAGGATAGTCCGACGACTGTGTCGCGATCAGTATTGAAATCAGGCAGCAACGCCTGAACATCGGCGCCATCGAATCCTGTGCTATTCAGGATGAGCTCAATCTTGTGAGTGGGTTTTTCCATTCCCATCATCGAATTCACCTAACAAGTGTTATACAGAACTATCTATCTGCATTAGCGCTGTGCTGAATGATGTTCTGTAAAGCGTCTCCCCCTGACCCGCAAACGCTGGGAGAAATGATATCATGCTTTATTCCTATTGAGCAAGATTGAATCGACTTTTGCACGGAATAAACTGGCGCTGCGCCGCGACCGCGTGACTTGAAGAAGACTGAAAGCAAAATGAAAGGCCGCCCCATCCGGGACGGCCTTCATTAAATCGTAATTGTTACACGCGGCCCCTCGAAATCTGTCAACTTTCTTTGACAGCCACTTTTCCGCCTCCCGCGTCGCCCGGCGCCGAAGCCCCCGCTATTTCAACTGCTCCCCCACCTTCTTCACAGCCTCGAACGCGAGGCTCGCCGCTCCCGGCTCGGCGGTGATGCGGAGCTGGTCGTTCTTCGCGAACTCGCCCGAGAGGAGCTTCTCGCTCAGCGGGTCCTCGAGGTACTTCTGGATGGCGCGCTTGAGGGGGCGCGCTCCGTGATCGGGATTGTACCCCTTCTCGAGTATGAACTCGCGCGCCGCCTCCGTGATCTCGAACTCGATCTTCTGCGCCTCGAGCCTCTTGTAAAGGTCGCGCAGCAGGATGTCGATGATCTTGATGAGGTCTGGCTTCTCGAGCTGGCGGAAGACGATGATCTCGTCGAGCCTGTTGAGGAACTCGGGATTGAAGACCTTCCGCAGCTCGTCGAGCACCCGGCCTTTCATCTGCTGGTAGCCGGCATCGCTCTCCTCGGAGATGAACCCGAGCCCCTTCTTTCCCTTTATCTCCTTGGCCCCGACGTTCGAGGTCATGATGAGAACGGTGTTCTTGAAATCCACCCGCCGCCCGAAGCTATCGGTGAGGCAGCCCTCTTCGAGAATCTGGAGCAAGAGGTTGAAGACGTCGGGGTGAGCCTTCTCGATCTCATCGAGGAGCACCACCGAGTAGGGCTTCCGGCGCACCTTCTCCGTGAGCTGGCCCCCCTCCTCGTATCCCACGTACCCAGGGGGGGCGCCGATGAGGCGGGAGATCGCGAACTTCTCCATGTACTCGGACATGTCGATCCGGAGCATCGCCTCTTCGCTCTCGAAGAGGATCGCCGATATCGCCCGGGCGAGCTCGGTCTTCCCGACGCCCGTGGGCCCGAGGAAGAAGAAGCTTCCTATCGGCCGCCGAGGATCGCGCAGCCCCGCGCGGTTTCGCCGCACGGCGGTGGCGATCGCCTTCAGCGCCTCTTCCTGACCGACGACACGTTTTCTGAGCTCGTCCTCGAGGTGAAGGAGCTTCTCAGTCTCCTCCTCCTGAACCTCCGACACCGGAATCCCCGTCATGTCCGAGATCACGATCGCGATCTCGCGCTCGGTGACGGTCGATTCGCTCTCCTGGCGGGTGTCGTTCCACTCCTTCTGCATCTCGACGATCTGTTTCTTGATCTCTTTTTCCTCGTCGCGGTAGCTCGCGGCCTTCTCGAACTCCTGCGCCTGAATGGCGGATTCCTTTTCCTTGGAGATCTCCTCGCTCTTGCGCTCGAGCTCGCGGAGCCCCTCGGGCACGGTCGTCATCGAGAGGCGCGCGCGGGCGCCCGCCTCGTCGATCACGTCGATCGCCTTGTCGGGGAGGAAGCGGCCCTGGATGTACCGCTGCGAGAGGTAGACCGCCTGGCGGACCGCGGCGTCGGTGTATTTGGTCCGGTGGTGCGCCTCGTACTTGTCGCGAAGCCCCCGGATGATCCGCACCGTCTCGTCCTCGGACGGGGGATTGATGATAATGGGCTGGAAGCGGCGCTCGAGCGCGCCGTCCTTCTCGATGTGCTTGCGGTACTCGTCGAGGGTCGTGGCTCCTATGCACTGGATCTCGCCGCGCGCGAGCGCCGGCTTCAGCATGTTCGAGGCGTCGATCGCGCCCTCGGCTCCGCCGGCCCCGACGATCGTGTGGATCTCGTCGATGAAGATGATAACCTGATCGTTCTCGCGGATCTCGTTGATGATGGTCTTCAGGCGCTCCTCGAACTGGCCGCGGTACTTCGTTCCCGCGACGATCGAGGCGAGGTCGAGCGTCGTGATCCGCTTGTCGCGGAGAAGCTCCGGGACCTTCCCCTCGACGATTCGCTGCGCGAGCCCCTCGACGATCGCGGTCTTGCCGACCCCCGGCTCGCCGATGAGGACGGGGTTGTTCTTCTTGCGGCGGCACAGTATCTGGATGACCCGGTGGATCTCCTGATCGCGCCCGATGATGGGATCGAGCTTCCCCTCGCGGGCGTGCTGGGTGAGGTCGCGTCCGAACTGGTCGAGAGTCGAGGTCTCGGGCTTGGCCTTCCCTCCGCGGTGCTTCCCGCCGGGGGCGCCGCCGCTCCTGGCGAGGCTCTTCATGATCTCCTCGCGCACTCTCTTCCGGTCGACGCCGAGCTCGAGGAGCACCCTCGCCGCGACACCCTCGCCCTCGCGGATGAGGCCGAGGAGAAGATGCTCGGTCCCCACGTAGTTGTGGCTCAGAAGCCGCGCCTCTTCGACGGCGAGCTCGAGGACGCGCTTCGCGCGCGGCGTGAGCGGTATCTCGCCCACGGTGAGCGTGCCGCCCGAGGGCTTCACCATGTTCTCTATCGCCTGCTGGATCTGCTCGGGGTCCACCTCGAGGCGCGAGAGCACCTCGGCCGCGATCCCCTCGCCGAGACGCAGTATCCCGAGGAGAAGGTGCTCGGTGCCGATGTACTCGTGCTGCAGCCTGTTCGCCTCGTCGCGCGCGAGATAGATGACCTTTCGCACCCGTTCGGTGAATTTGTCGTTCATGCGATTCCTCGGATGTCCTTTCTTAGCGCCTCATAAATAACGAATTACGCTTTCGCGCATTCGAGCTTCTCGCGTATGAAGTCGGCCCTCGCCCGGTCCCGTTCCTCCGATTTCATGGGCCGGCCGTGGAGCCTCTCGAGGTGCCTCGGCTGGATCATGATGAAAAGCTCGTTCAAAACGGACAATTTGAGATCGGTTATGATGCCGAGCCCGATCCCGAGCCGAACGGCGGAAATCAAACCCATTGCCTCTTTTGAAGTTACAAGCCTCGCCGTTCCGAGGATGCCGTAGGCCCTCCATATTTTATCTTCGAGCAAACTCCGTGCCTTGCGAAGCAGCACGCTGCGGGCTTTTTTCTCGAACTCGAGGACCTTCCGGACGTGCCCCTCGAGGTTCTTCACGGTGTCCTCCTCGGAGAGCCCGAGGGTGATGCTGTTCGACACCTGAAAGAAGTTGCCGATAATGTCGCTCCCCTCGCCGTAGATCCCCCGGACGGTGAGGCGGATGTTCCGCAGGCCCTCGAGGACCTGCCCGATGTCCTTGTTGTGAACGAGGCCCGGCAGGTGCACCATTGCAGAGACGCGAAGCCCCGTCCCGACGTTCGTCGGGCACGCCGTGAGGTAGCCGAGCTCGTCCGAATAGGCGTAGCAGAGCCGCTCGTCGAGCTCGTTGTCGAGCGCCATGATCCGGGCGAACGCCTTCTCGGCGGCGAGCCCCGGCTCGAGCGACTGGAGCCTCAGATGATCCTCCTCGTTCACCATGACGCCGAGCGCCTCGTCGCGCTGGACGACGAGCGTGCGGTGCCGGTGGTTCTTGACCATCTCGCGGCTGATGAGGCGCCTCTCGGCGAGGAGCGAGCGCTCCATCTCTTCGAGCGTGTCCATGTCGAAGACGAGCGCCCCCTCGAGCGAGGGGCACTCGGCGAGGGCTTTGCCCGCCTCGTCGCGGATCTCCTGGAGCGTCGAGGCCGAGGCGCCGTGCGTGAAGGCGCGGCGCTCGAGGTTGCGGGCGAGGCGCACGCGGCTCGAGAGCACGAGCTCCGCCTCCTCGGCGTCCCCTGAGAGCCAGCGGCCCGGTTTCTCGATGAGATCGTTCAGCGCCGACACTGCTTCTCCTCCCCGCGCTCGGGCTCGGCGAGCTTTCGTATCTCGTCCCGAAGCTCGGCCGCCCGCTCGAACTGCTCGAGCTGAACGGCGAGATCGAGCTCCTCTTTGAGCTTCCGCACCTTGCGGCGGCGGCTCACCTGCGTGCCGAAGCGCTGCGGGATCTTGCCGACGTGCCGCGTGTTGCCGTGGATGCTGCGCAAGAGCGGCAGGAGCTGCTTCTCGAAATGCTCGTAGCACTGCGAGCAGCCGAGACGCCCGAGGTCCTGAAAGGCCGAGTAGCTCGTGCCGCAGTTCGGACAGGCGTCCCCCGTCTCGCCCTTCTCGACCGCCGCGAACGCCGAGTCGAAGAGCCCTGCAACGAAGTCGTTCATCGCGAAGTTGCTCTTTTTGAGCTCGTCGAATCCGTGCTCCTCGGCGCAGTTGCGGCAGATGTGTATCGCGCGGACCTTCGTCCCCTCGGCGTTCGTCACGTGGATCGTGGCCTCGCGCTTCTTACAGATATGACAGAGCATTTCCTCTCCCTATCTCGTGAAGAACGCCCTCCGCGAGAACGAAGCCGCGGTCGGCCCTCTCGAGGAGCTCCTTCTTGTGCGTCACGACGATGAAGGTCTGCCCCGCCGAGCGGCTGAGCTCCTTGATGAGCGCGTGGAGGCTCTCGCTCGTCCGGTCGTCGAGGTTCCCCGACGGCTCGTCGGCGAGCACGATCGCCGGGCCGTTCACGAGCGCCCGTGCGACCGCCACCCGCTGCTGCTCGCCGCCCGAGAGCTCGGCGGGCCGATGGCTCATCCGCTCCTCGAGACCGACGTCCCGGAGGAGCTTCGCCGCCCGCTCCTCGACGCCGGCCCGCGAGCCGCCGCCGATGACGGCCGGCATCATCACGTTCTCGAGGGCGGTGAACTCGGGGAGCAGGTAGTGGAACTGGAAGACGAAGCCGATGTCGCGGTTGCGTATCCGGTTCAGCTCGCGGTCGGAGCATTCCTTCGGATCGCGGCCGCGGATCAGCACCGCCCCCTTCGTGGGGGTGTCGAGCGTGCCGAGGATATGGAGCAGCGTGCTCTTCCCGGCGCCCGACGCCCCGAGGATCACGACGACCTCTCCCGGAGCCGCCCGCAGGTCGAGCCCTCTCAAAACCTCGATGGGGCCTTTCGTACCCTCGAACACACGCCATACGGCGCGCGCGTCGAGGATCGACTCTCTCTCCATCAATATAACCCCCGGAGCGCCCGCAAAGCAAGCCGTCCCGTTTCTCCGTAACCGGCGCGTGTATAAGCAATAAAATCAATCATATCGTATGGCGTCGAGCGGGGGCATGCGGCACGCCTCCCAGCTCGGGTAGATCGTCGCGACGAAACATATAGAGAGCGACGAGAAGCTGATGAGCGCGACGTCGGACCATTTCACGAGGACCGGCAGCGTGTTGATGAAATAGACGTCGGGCGGAAGATCTATCCTGACCTTCGTGAGAACGGCGCAGACGGCGAGCCCGACGACCGCGCCGAGGATCGTCCCCACGGCGCCGATGAAGCTCCCCTGAAACATGAAGATCGACATGACCCCGCGCGAGGAGGCCCCCATCGACCGCAGGATGCCGATCTCGTTCCGCTTCTCCATGATCACCATCGTGAGCATCGCGACGAGGTTGAAGGCCGCGACCGCGATGATGAGACCGAGGAGGAGGAACATGAGGATCTTCTCGACCTTGATGTAGCTGAAGAGGTTCTTGTTGAGCAGTATCCAGTTGTTCGTGCCGTAGGCCGGATCGCGGAGGAGCTCCATGATCTCGCGGTCCACGCGGTCCGCGCGGTAGATGTCGCGCACGCGCAGGCCGAGACCGCGGGTCGCCGACTCGAAGTCGAAGAACCGCTCGGCGTCGCGCAGGTCGAGATAGACGAAGCGCGAGTCGAACTCGTAGACCCCCGTCTTGAAGTAGCCGATCATTCGGAACTCTTGCGTGACGGGCTCCACCTGCCCGATCCGCATCTCCGAGGGCGCCGTGACGAGGGTCAGGATCTCTCCCGGATAGATGTAGAGCTCGTCCGCGAGGTCCTTGCCGAGAACGATCCCCGGCACGTCCTTCCCGTCGTCGAACCCCTCGGCGGTGAACGAGGTGATCGGCGGATGGAGCGAGTCGATCACGGTCGAGACGGCCCGCTCGCGCTCGAGGTCGAGCCCCTTCACGATGACGCCCTTCGTCTTGACCTTGACGCCCGGGACGACGTCGTAGAAGACGAGCGCCTCGGCCCGCACGAAGGGAGCCGAGGCCACGACGTCGGGAAGCGCCTCGACGCGGGCCGCGACGGAGTCGACGTTGGCCCACGCGGCCGGCGTGCGCGCGAAGACGAGGACGTGCGTGTTGAACTCGACGATGCGGTTGCGGAGCTCGTTCGTGAACCCGTTCATGAGCGAGAGCACGATGATGAGCGTCGCGACCCCGACGAGCGTGCCGATGATGGCGATCGCCGTCACGCGCGAGATGAACCCGCCGCGTCGCTTCGTGCGGAGGTATTTGAGCGCGATCGAGAGCGAGTAATGCATCGGCCTCATTCTCCGGCGCCCCCGCGCCCCTCTTCGGGCCTCATCTGCGGGAAGAGGATCACGTCGCGGATGCTCGGGGAGTTCGTGAGCAGCATGACGAGCCGGTCGATCCCGATCCCGAGCCCGCCCGTCGGCGGCATCCCGTACTCGAGGGCGCGGATGTAGTCCTCGTCCACCGGGTGCGTCTCGCGCGCGCCGCCGTCCCAGAGCTTCGCGATCGCCTCGAAGCGCTCGCGCTGGTCGGCGGGGTCGTTGAGCTCGCTGAAGGCGTTCCCCACCTCGTAGCCCGCGATGTAGGGCTCGAAGCGCTCGACGAGGCCGTTTTCCTTGCGGTGGCGCTTCGCGAGAGGCGATATCTCTATCGGATAATCCATGACGAACGTGGGCTGTATGAGACGGGGCTCCACGAGCTCGCCGAAGAGGATGTCGAGAAAATCCCCCCTCGACGAGGCGCCCTCGACGTCGAGGTTCCGCTCGACGGCGATCTTCTTGAGCGAGGCGGCGTCGGCCTCGCGGAGGTCCTTCCCCGTCGCCTCGCGGAGCCCGTCGAAGTAGGCGAGCTTGCGCCACGGCGGGGCGAGGTTGATCGCGTGCTCGCCGTAGGTGATCTCCGTTCCCCCGACGATCTCGCGGGCGAGGAGGACGAAGAGCTCCTCGACGAAGCGCATCATGTCGGTGTAGTCCCAGTACGCGGCGTAGCATTCGAGCATCGTGAACTCGGGGTTGTGCGAGCGGTCCATCCCCTCGTTCCTGAAATCCTTCGAGAACTCGAAGACCCGGTCCATCCCGCCCACGATGAGACGCTTGAGGTAGAGCTCGTCGGCGATGCGGAGGTAGAGATCGACGTCGAGCGTGTTGTGGTGCGTGACGAACGGCCGTGCGAGGGCTCCGCCGTAGATCGGCTGGAGGATCGGCGTCTCGACCTCGAGGAAGCCGTTCGCGAGCAGGTGCCGCCGCACGGTCTCGACGATCCGCGAGCGCAGAACGAACGTCGCGAAGACGTCGTCGTTCACGATGAGATCGACGTAGCGGCGCCGGTAGCGGAGCTCCTTGTCCTGCAGGCCGTGCCATTTCTCGGGAAGGGGGTTTATCGCCTTGCTGAGGACCTCGAACCCCTTGACCCGCACGGTGAGCTCGCCGGTCTTCGTGCGGAAGAGCGGGCCCGTGACCCCGACGATGTCGCCGACGTCGAGCAGCCTGAAGATCTCGAAGTCCCGCGCCGAGACCTCGTCGTCCCGGATGTAGATCTGGATCTTGCCCGAGGCGTCCTTGATGTGCCCGAAAGACGTGTGGCCGTGGCCGCGGAGCGCCACGAGACGCCCGGCGAGGGAAACCGGCGTCTCCGCCGGGGCGAGCTCTCCCTCGCGGGCGACGGCTTCGGCGATCGTGCACGTGCGCTCGAAACGGTACGCGTAAGGGACGACGCCGAGCTCGCGGAGCCGCGCGACCTTGGCCGCGCGTTGCTCGCGCTCGGAGCCGCCGGGAGGCGTCGGGGTGCCGCTCATCAGTGTGCGCGCTCCTTCCACTTGAGGTAGCCTTCGATGAAATCCTCTATCTCCCCGTCCATCACGGCCTGCACGTTCGACGTCTCGACGCCGGTGCGGTGATCCTTGACGAGGGTGTAGGGCTGAAAGACGTAGCTCCGGATCTGGTTGCCCCAGGAGATGTCCTTCTTCTCGCCCGTGATCTTGGCCTTCTTCTCCTCCTCTTCCTCGAGGAGCTTCGCGTAGATGCGCGAGCGCAGCACCTTCATCGCCATCTCGCGGTTCTTGTGCTGCGACCGCTCGTTCTGGCATTGCACGACGATGCCCGTCGGAAAATGCGTGATCCGCACGGCCGAGGAGACCTTGTTCACGTGCTGGCCGCCCGCGCCGCTCGCCCGGTAGGTGTCGACGCGGATGTCGTTCGGGTTGATGTCGACCTCGATCTTCTCGCCGATCTCGGGATAGATGAAGACCGACGCGAACGAGGTGTGCCGCCGCTGGTTGCCGTCGAAGGGCGAGATGCGGACGAGGCGGTGGATGCCGCTCTCGGATTTCAGCTTGCCGTAGGCGTATTCGCCCGTGATCTCGATCGTGGCGTTCTTGATCCCCGCCTCGTCGCCGGGCTGGAGGTCGAGGAGCCGGTACTGCCACCCCTGCGCGTCGAAGTATTTGCGGTAGAGGCGGAGCAGCATCTCGGACCAGTCCTGCGACTCGACGCCGCCCGCGCCGGGATGGATGTTCATGAGAGCGCTGCCGCGGTCGTGATCACCCGAGAGGAGGATCTTGAGCTCGAACCCCCCGAGCCGCTTGCGAAGGCCCGCGAGCTCCGAGTTGAGCTCGTCGAGCATCGCTGGGTCGCCCGAGCTCCCCTCCATCGCCGCGAGCTCGCGGAGCTGCCGGATGTCGTTGCCGAGCCGGCCGAGGGGATCGAGCTTGCCCTTCTGCTCCTTGAGGCGCGAGACGAGATCCTCCGCGCGCTCGCGGTCGTCCCAGAAGCCCGTCTTTCCCATCTCGGTCTCTATGCGGGAGACCTCGGCCGCCATTTTGTCGGGGTCAAAGGTATTCACGCAGCCCCGAAAGCTGCTGCTCCAGCGCGTCGAGCGCTTCCTCTATCTCCCGGCTCGTGAGCTTTTCGGCCATTCGTTTATCTCCTTGCGCCGCGGCAGGTTGCGAGAATCGCTTCGCGCAGCCTCCGCGCCTCCCGCCGGACGTCCGCGAGCGGGGCGCCGGTGTCGATTACGGCGTCGGCCCGCTTCCAGTCGCGCTCGAGGGGGCGCTGGCGCTCCATGATCCGCCGCGCCTCGGCGCGCGATACGCCGTCGCGTTTCATGATGCGTTCGAGGCGTTGTCCTGCGGGAGCGCGGGCCGCGACGGCGAAGTCTATTTCGAATTTGAATTTATACCGGAAAAGGAGCACCGCATCAAGGACAATATACCCCGCCCGGCGCTTCTCGCGCGCGACCGCCTCCTCGATAATGGCGCGCACGCGCGGGCTCACGATGCGGTTGAGACGCTCGAGGGAGCGCTTGCCGGCGAATGCCGCCCGGCGCAGCCGCTTCCTCGAGACGCGCCCCGAGGGCATGAGGATCCCGGGTCCGAACGCCGCCGCGAGACGCCGGCGGACGAGCGGGTCCTCGAGCGCCCCGTGCGCGAGCGCGTCGCAGTCTATGAGCGCTCCGCGGCGCCCCGCTATCGCGCGGGCCACGGTCGTCTTTCCCGAGGCGATCGGCCCCGTGACGCCTATGACGGGCTTTCTCATGGGTGGGCCTCCAGCCAGTTCGCCCCCGCGCCCGTATCGACGCGCACGGGGACGTCGAGGGCGATCGCCGATTCCATGCGGGACCTCACGATCTCCTCGACCGCCGCGCGCTCCGCGGGGACGACGTCGAAGACGAGCTCGTCGTGCACCTGAAGTATCATGCGGCTCCCGAGCGAGCGCGTGGTGATGTCGGCGTCGATGCCGATCATCGCGATCTTTATCATGTCGGCCGCCGTGCCCTGTATCGGCGTGTTGATCGCGATCCGCTCGGCGAAGCTCCGCGACGAGGCGTCCTCGCTCTCGATCTCGGGGAGGAGGCGGCGGCGCCCGAGGAGCGTCTCCGCGTAGCGGCGCTTCCGCGCCTCGGCGATCCCGCGCTCGATATACGACTTCACGCCGGGGTACTTCTCGAAATACTCGTCGATGAATCGCTTCGCCTCATCCAGCGGGATCGAGAGCTGCTTCGAGAGCCCGCGCGGCCCCATCCCGTAGATGACGCCGAAGTTGATGGTCTTGGCCCGGGCGCGCATCTCGGGGGTCACCTTCGACTCGGGGACGTCGTGGATGCGCGCCGCCGTGCGCGCGTGGATGTCCCCGCCCTCGCGGAAGGTCTCGACGAACCCCTCGTCCCCCGAGAGGTGCGCCATGATGCGGAGCTCGATCTGCGAGTAGTCGGCGTCGAAGAGGAGGTTCCCCGCGCGCGGCACGAACGCCGCGCGGATCATCCGCCCGAGCTCGGTGCGGATCGGAATGTTCTGGAGATTGGGATCGCTCGAGGAGAGCCTCCCCGTCGCCGTCACCGTCTGGTTGAAGGAGGTGTGAATGCGCCCCGTCGCGGGATTCACGAGGCGCGGCAGGGCGTCGATGTAGGTGCTCTTGAGCTTCGAGAGCTGCCGGTGCTCGAGGACGAGCCCCGCTATCGGGTGGCTCGGGGCGAGCTCGACGAGGACGTCCTCGTCGGTCGAGAAGCCGGTCTTCGTGCGCCGCTGCGTGCGGAGCCGCAGCTTCTCGAAGAGGATCTTCTGGAGCTGGCGGCTCGAGTTGACGTTGAACTCCTCCCCCGCCGCCTCGTAGATCCGCGCCGTGAGGCCGTCGAGATCCTTCGCGAGCC
>JAGUZZ010000301.1:0-3203 GCA_020060525.1 bacterium
CCGGGTGAACCGTCGCGGCGGCGACGAGGACGTGATGGCGCTGCGCCGGCGGCGCCTCCCCTTCGCGCCGCGCGAGCGCCTCGATCGAGGGAGAGGAGACGAACCGCACCGCGCCGTTCCAGAAGCCCGCGACGACCGCCCTTCGATCGAGCGCCGCCGCGAGATAATCGGCGGGCTCGAGGCCGAAATAGTACCCCACGTTGGGAAGGTTGTCCGCCTCCTCGCAGACCGTGACGGCCACGCCCTGCGCCGCGAAGGCGGCGGCGGCGCCGGAGACGAGATGCGCCCGGTTCGCGGATCTTCCGGCGGCCGCGATCCACACGATCGCCTCCGACCGGCCCTCCCCGCGCGGCGCCGCGGAGTCTCCGGACGACAGGAAGAGATGGGAAACGTCGTGCAGGGTGCGGGGATGGCGTCGAGTCGGCATCGGTCACACGATGAGCAGGGAGTTTTCCTGGCCGAACTCGTTCAGCACCGAGTCGGTGTTGTCGGGATCCTTTATCCAGACGCCGTCGACGATGAACCGGTACTCGTACTCGCCCGGCTCGAGGTGCAGCACCGCCCTCCAGAGACCGGTGCGCTCGTCCTTCTCCATCCGGATCCCCTCGCTCGACCAGTTCGTGAACTCCCCGGTGAGATAGACGTTCCGGGCGTTGGGAGCGTTGAGCACGAAGAGTATCCCCTCGGCGACCCGCCGGGGGCCGTGGAGCCGCACCATCCACTCGTCGACGTTCTCGACCGCGAGGGAGGGGCCCTGGGCCTCGAGCTCGCCGGCGAGGGCGAGGAAATCCTCGCGGAGCTGGTCCACGTGCTTCATGCCGAAGATCGGCACGCCGCGGAAGGCGGCTTCCTTGAACCGCACGGAGTGGCAGATGATCGTCCTCAGCATCCGCGCTCCGTACGCGCGCTCGACGCCGGCGACGATGTCCCTGCTGAACGACGTCCTGCGCTCGACGTCGTTCATGAGAACGTGAACGGTCATGGCGTGCTTCGTCTCGCGCTCGAGAAGCGCGAGCGTCTCGTCGAGCTTTCCGAGCCCCTGAACCGAGAAGCAGCTCGGATCGACGGGGATCACGACCTCGCCGGAAGCCATGAGCGCGTTGAACGTCAGAAGTCCGATGCTCGGCGGCGAATCGATGACGACGTAGTCGTAATCGCCGGGATTGCGCGAGAGCTTCGCGAGCAGCCGGCTCTCGCGGCCCGGCTTTCCCGCGAGCTCCTGCTCGAACGCGCTCAGCACCGGGGAGGACGGTATAATGAAGAGACTCCCCTCGACCTTCACGGCGGCGTCCGGGGTTTTGACGCGCGGATCCGTGAGGAGATCGTAGATCGTCGTCCCGATCTCGTCGGCCGCGACGCCGAGCGCGAGCGAAGCGTGCGCCTGCGGATCGAGATCGATGAGGAGCACCTTCCGGCCGAGCTCGCGAAACGCCGCCGCGAGATTGACCGCGACGGTCGTTTTCCCGCATCCCCCCTTTTGATTAATTATCGCGATGATCCGCATGGTATCCGAGACCTCCCGGGGCCGCCCGCGCGCGGCCTGCCGATAAACAAAAAAGGCCCTATCATCCCCCGATGATCTGGCCCAACGACGCCCGCCGAGATGCGAACACGCACATTCATCGACGCGATATTCGGCGCGACGGAGCCGCTGTGTCAAGCATTATTTCTCTCCGGCGGCGCGCCGGAGCGGTCCCGAGACGCCCCCGGTCAGTACATGAGAACGGCCACGACCGCACCGACGGCCAGTCCCGCCACGACCTCGATCCACGTGTGCCCGATGAGCTCGCGAAGCTCCTCCGGCTCGACGCGATGCTCGTGCCGTACGGTGAGCCGCTCCATGATCTCGTTCAAGACCCGCGCCTGGTTGCCGACCTCCTGCCGGAGCCCCGTGGCCTCGAACACGAAGTACAGCCCCATGATGAGCGAAACGGCGAAGAGCGGCGAAGCGACGCCCTGATAGACGCCGACGCCGATCGTGAGCGCCGTGACGACGGCCGTATGCGAGCTCGGCATGCCGCCGGTGTCGAGGATGCGGAGCGGGTTGAACCGCCGCGTCCGGAGAGCGTCCACGAAGGGCTTGAGAACCTGCGCCGCGAGCCCGGCGGCGAGCGCGGCGAGACCGATCCGGTGCACCATTGACGACGCCGGCCGCTCGGCGCCCGCGACGGCGCCGGCGCGAGCCGGTCACTCCTTTCCGCTTGCCGCCCACCAGTCCTGCAGGTGGTGATACATGCTGATCGCGTCGGGGTCCACGACCGTGATCCGCCGGTGCACGACGTTCCGCGCCCGGACGACGTTGAGAAACGTGTACGGCTGTTCCTCGTAAATGATCCGCTGCGCCCGGTGGAGGAGCGGCTTCGCCTGCTCGAAGTCGAGCATCGCGGAGGCCGCCGCGTTGAGACTGTCGACGAGCGGATTGCAGTAGCCGACTCGGTTGTACCCCTGCCGCGACGCGCACGCCCAGATCGGAGCGAGGTCCGCTTTCGTCCCGACCCGCCACGAGTTGATCTGGGCGTCGTAGTCCCCCCGCTTGATCTTCTCGAGGAACACCGTCCATTCGAGCGTCGAGGGGTTCGCCTTGACGCCGATCCTGCGGAGCATCTGCTGAATCATGATCTGCATGTCGGCGCGCATCTGATTCCCGTGGTTCGTGACGAGATCGAACTCGAACCGCTTGCCCGCGCGGTCGAGCCAGCCGTCGCCGTCGGAGTCGCGGAACCCCGCCGCGGCGAGCGCCTCGCGGGCGGCCGCCGTATCGAACGGCAGCGGTTCGATCGCAGGGTCGTACGCCCAGATGATCGGCGGGAAGGGGCTCGTGCATTCGTCCGCGAAACCGTAATAGATGTTCTCGTTGATGAGCCGGCGGTCGATCGCCATGGTGAGGGCGCGCCGGACCTTCGCGTCGTCGAAGGGCGGCCGCGCGCCGTTCCACGCGACGTAGTTGTAGGCGCGCGTCGGGAAATCGTAGAAAACGAGCTCCGGATGATTCTTTCTGATCGCTTCGATCTCTCCCGGCGGAACCATCTCCATGCAGTCGATCTCCCCGCCCTTGAGCTGGGTCACGAGCGTGACGGGGTCGGGGATGATCTTGAAGACGATCCGATCGAGGTACGGCTTCCCCTCCTCGTAGTAGCGCTCGTTCTTGACGAGCGTGAGCGCCTGCCCCTTCACCCAGCTTTCGAGCTTGAACGGCCCGCTCG
>JAGUZZ010000352.1:0-3503 GCA_020060525.1 bacterium
CCTTTTCGGCGATCTCTCCTTCCGGAACCCGGACCGCGAGTACGAGCCGGACTTCTACTCCGCGTGGTCGATCGGCGTCGCGGCGCAGATGAACGTCTTCGACTGGGGACGGACGCTCCGAAGAACGGGACAAGCGCGCAGCCGTCTCAAGCAGGTCGAGGCCGCCGCGAGGGAGGCCGAAAACGCCGTCTCCCTCGAGATCGCCGCGGCCCACCTCGCCTGCGAGGAGGCGTGGCGCGCGATCGAAGTCTCGCGCGAGGCCCTCGCTTCCGCGCGCGAGAACTTCCGCGTGACGAGCGATCGCTTCCGGGAGGGGCTTTCGACCAACACCGAGCTTCTCGACGCCGTCGTGCTTCTCACGCAGGCCGAGACGGGGCTCTCGAGCGCCAAGATCGCCTATCTCGTCGCCGGGGCCGATCTCGAGCGGGCCATGGGGGGCGCGCCGCGGTGACCGCGCGGGCGAACGCGGCCGCTACCGAGCGAAGATCCTTTTTATGGAGCCCCACGTCGCGGATTCCGTCCCCGTCGGACCGCATCCCCGCGGACGGGCGCCGATGAGACCGCAGGGAGCGAGCGTCCAAACCGCCCTCCCCGCCCCCGGATCGGGCAGACAGGGCGAATCGCTCTGCAGGAAGAAGTTGCCGGTGCTGTCCGGGTGCGCCGCGCAGAACTCCGGATCGACGGAGATGTTTCCGTTCGCCCCGGTCTGATCGGCGAGGGCTCCGCCGTAGTTTCCCCCTTCGTTGCCGTAGACGAGGTTGCACGAGAAGGTCGAGGCGGCGCTCTGGGCGTCGTCGCAGAATATGCCGCCGCCAGCGTCGGCCCAATTGAAGACCACGATATTGTGCGAAACGACGCACGAGGAGCTCATGATGCGGATTCCCGCGCCCGCCAAGGCCGGTCCGGGCGGATACAAGAACCCGATGTTGAACGCGATCGTATTCGATTCGATCGTCGCTCCCGAAAATGCGACGAAGACGCAGCCTCCGTATCCCGCATTGCGATATATCAGGTTGTTCCGGATCACCGGCGTGCCGTATATGCACGTCACGCCGCCGGCGCCGCCCCAACCTCTGTTATCCCTGATAATATTGTTTTCGACGGTCGACGAGGAACGATAGAGCACCAGGCCGCCGCCCTCGGTCGTCGGCCACGCGGTGCCGCGCGCGATCGTGAACCCCGAAACGGATGAGTTCGCGCCGAGGCTGTCGAGCCATAGAACGGGGGCGTTCTCTATCTGGTACGACGTGGCCCGCTCGATGACGGTGAGGTCCGGACCCATCTCCCCGACGAGATGGAGATCCTTGCGGATACGGAGGGTGTTTTCGACGTATTTCCCCGGCCCGACGAGCACCGTGTCGCCCGCGGAGGCGCTGTCGATCGCGGCCTCTATCGTTTGCGCGTCCCCGGAACCGTCCGTCTTCACGCGCCACGTGCGCGGCGCCGCGGCCCCCGCGAGGAGAAATGAAACCGTGAAGAAAAGCGCGGCGACGCGCGTGAAGCGGCTCCCGGACATGATCTCCTCCGTGAATGGCCCCAGTATAAAGGAGCCCCGGTAATATTTCAATGAGAAAGGAGCGCGGCATTTCAAACGATTATTATTTGTCAAAATTATTTTACATTGCTATTCCAATATTGTATCATGCGGTCGGGAACCGCAACGGAGTCTCGCCGCAATCGTCACAGGTACGGGCACGAGCGTCCATGATCATCGGAACGGGAATAGACACGGTTTCGATCGCGAGGTTCGAGAAGCTCATCGCCCTGCGGGGCGACCGGTTTCTTCGAAGGGTATTCGCCCCCGGCGAGGTCGCCGACGGGGCGCGGCGCGGACGGGGAACCGCCCCGTTCTTCGCGGCGCGGTTCGCCGCCAGAGAGGCGTTCGTCAAGGCGCTCGGGACGGGGTTCGTTCCCGGAGCGTCGCTCCGCGACATCGAAGTGAAAACGAACGGGCTCGGAAGGCCCGAGCTCGCGTTCTCGGACAGGCTCGAGGGGATGCTGAAGGCGCGCGGCGTGACGCGGTGCCATCTCAGCATCGCGCACGACGGCGACAGCGCGCAGGCGATCGTGATCCTCGAGGGGGACTCGGCGGCGGCGCTGAACGGGAAAGGAGTGCAGGCATGAAGGAGATTCCGAAAAATATGATCGGCCTCAGCGGCAAGTACTTCGCCCAGGCGATGCTCATACGGGAGGGGCTTCCGACCGCGGCGGGAAAGAACGGCATCGATCTCGTCGTCAACCTCAAGAAGCCGCGCCGCGAGTTCTACGTCTTCGTCGTTTCGAACCTGCAGCCGAAACGCGCCGGCGGCAAGGGCAAGGAGGCGCTCGACTGGTGGGTGCCGCTCAAGACCGAAGCGGATATCGTCGCCTGCGTCGACCTGAGCGCGCTCCGGGTCTATCTCTTCGAGCGCGACGAGCTCGCTCGGCTCGCGCAGCAGCGCACGTCCTCCAAGTACCACCTCTACATGTACACCGACAAGGAGGTCGCGCTCCGCGGCAAGAAGAGCATGAAGTTCGACTACGAGTTCGAGGGCTTCAAGCTCGAGAACCGCGTGCACCGCGGCATCTTCGAGAAGAAGATCCGGCACGCAAAGGCGAAGAAGCCGGCCCGGCCCCGCGCCAAACGCGGAGCGAAGCGCGGCAAACCGGGACGCCCGAGGAAGCGCGCGGCGAGAGGCCGCCGCAGAGCCGCCGCGAAAAAGGCCTGAGGCCCGAAGCCGCATGGCATTCTCGAACCGCTTCGGCTGGTCGCTTTCGCGCGAAGCGGCGTTCGACGCCTGCGCGCGCCGGTACTATTTCCACTACTACCTGAGCTGGGGCGGATGGCGGGCGGACGCCCCCGCGCTCGTGCGCGAGGCCTTCCTCCTCAAGCGCCTCGTTTCCCTTGCGCTCTGGCGGGGTCAGCTCGTTCACTACGTCGCGTCGAAGGTGCTCCGGTCGATGCGGGCCAAGGGGCGGATCCCCGATCGCGACGCCGTGATCCGCTACATCCTCGAACGGTTCGACGCGCAGATCGGGTTCTCCCGCGCGAAGAGGTACCTCTCCGAGCCGAAGAAGAGCGGCGCGCGCATCAACGTCGACTGGCTGGCGCTCTTCGACCACGAATACGGACGGGACGTGCCCGAGGCGGCGATCGCGCGGACGCGAGATGAATGCGCGGCGGCCGTCTCGGGGCTCCTCGCGAGCCCCGTGCTCGAGGCGGCGCTCGAGACCGACCGCTCGCTCTGGACGATCGAAAACCTCGACGCCGCCGAGTTCGCCCAGACCTTCCAGTTCGGCGGCGCGACGGTGTACGTGAAGACGGACTTTATGTTCCGCGGTGCCGCGGGCGAGCTCTCGATCGTCGACTGGAAAACGACGAGACCCGCGGAGCCCGTCCCCGACGCGGACGCGGACGAGCCGGCCGACGCCTCGGCGCAGCTCGGCGTTTACGCGTACTACGCAGCCCGCGTGCTCGGCGCGCCGGTCGAGTCGGTCCGCCTCTACGAGGTCAAGCTGCTCGA
>JAGUZZ010000306.1:0-2864 GCA_020060525.1 bacterium
CGGCGATCGGCGTCGTCGCGGGCGCCGCGGCCGGTTTTTTCGGCGGGGCGGCCGACGCCGGGATCTCGATCGTCATGGATCTTTTTCTCTCCGTGCCGGTGTTTCTCGTGCTGCTCGCCGCCGCCGCGGCGGCGGGCGCGCGTCTCTGGCTCATTCCCGTCGTCATCGGCGCCGCGTCGTGGGTCGAGACGGCCCGCGTCGTCCGCTCGCTCGTGCTGTCGCTCCGGGATCGGGGGTTCGTCGAAGCGGCGCGGGCGATCGGGGCTGGACGGATGAGATTGCTCGCGCGGCATCTCCTTCCCGGCGCGATTCCGGCCGTGATCGTCGCGGCGACGACGGGGTTCGCGCAGGCGATGATCGCCGAATCCGCCCTGAGCTTCCTCGGTTTCGGCGTTCAGCCGCCGGCGCCGACGTGGGGCAACATGCTGCAGAACGCCCACCTCTTCGTCCGGGAGGCGCCCGCGGCCGCCTTCGCCCCGGGATTCATGATCTTCGTCACGTGCCTCGCGTTTCATTACGCCGGCGAGGGGCTGCGCAGGGCGCTTGCCATCGGCGACTGACGGCGCTAGAATCCGAAGCATGAATACGCCGATCAAGGCCGTCGGCCTCGTTTCCGGGGGGCTCGACAGCGCGCTCGCCGTCGCCGTGATCCGGCGGCAGGGGATCGAAGTCGTCGGACTGCACGTCGCGATCGGATACGCCGCGGGGATCATGCGGCGCGAGGTCGCGGGGGAGAAGCTCGACGCCCTGCTCGAGGAGGAGTCGCGGCGGATGTCCGGCTCGTTCGGGACGCGGGTCCTCGTCATCGATCGCTCGACCGAGTATCTCGATATCCTGCTGCACCCCCGGCACGGATACGGCGCGAACGTGAACCCCTGCATCGACTGCCATCTCTACATGATCCGCGAGGCGAAGCGGATCATGGAGCGCGAGGGCGCGAGGTTCGTCTTCACCGGAGAGGTGCTCGGCCAGCGGCCGATGTCGCAGAACCGCGCCGCCCTCGGCGTCATCGACCGGGAGAGCGGCCTCGGCGGGCTGCTCGTCCGCCCCTTGAGCGCGAAGCGGCTCGAGCCGACTCGCCCCGAGCTCGAGGGCTGGCTCGACAGAGAGCGTCTTCTCGACATCGCGGGCCGCTCGCGCGCGCGGCAGATGGCGCTCGCCGGCGAGCTCGCCGTCGAGGGCTACCAATCCCCCGCGGGGGGCTGTCTCCTCACCGACGCGAACTACGCGGCCAAGGTGCGAGACTGGATGGCCCACGCCGCCGGCGCCCCTCTCACGCGCGAGGAGACGCTGCTCTTCTCGGTCGGGAGGCATTTCCGGCTCTCCCCGACGGTGAAGATCGTCGTCGGACGCCGCGAGGTCGAGAACGGCTATCTCGAACGCGAGTGGGGGAGGCTGTGGCTCGCCTCGCCGGTCGACGTGCCGGGGCCGACCGCGCTCGTGCAGGGAAACGCGACCGACGACGACCTCTCGGTCGCGGCCTCCTTCGTCGCCCGGTACGGCGACGCGAAGGACGCCCCGAGCACGCGCGTCGCGGTCAGGCGGGGGGACGAGAGCCGGACGTACGACGCGACCCCCGCTCCCGAGGATCTCGTGGAGCGCACGCGCATCTAGGCGGCCGCGCGCCGCGGCGTCCGAAAACAAACCTCCGAAACGATGTCGCCGCGTCCCCTGAGCGGGACCGCGGCCGCCTCCGTCAGAACTCCTCCGTCCAGAGGCGCCGGAGCTCCTCGCGCCGCTCGAGGTAGCGTCCGATCATGCGGCCGTGGGCCTCGAAGGCCATATCGGGGAGCCGGGAGGGATCGAAGAAGGCGAGATCGGCGGCGTCGTCGCCGGGACGCGGCCGCCCTTCGTAGCCCGCGAAGGAGTACCCGATGATGAGGATGGAAGCGCCGTAGTAAGCGCTCTCCTGAAAGATGATATCGACGAGCGACGGTTCGCTCGCTCGCACGCCGCACTCCTCCTCGAGCTCCCGCCGCGCCGCATCCGCCGGGCTCTCGCCCATTTCGATGAACCCTCCCGGCAGGGCCCAGCGCCCGCGCCCCGGCTCCCGGCTTCGCAGTATGAGAAGCATGTCGCCGCTCTCGTCCGTGACGATCGCCGTCGCCGCCGGGATCGGATTCTCGTAGATGAAACGGCGCTCCTCGCCGCAGTAGAGGCGCGAGCGGCCGTCGCATTCGCGCCGCTCGAGCGGCTTTCCGCAGTACGGGCAGTAGAGCTTCGCGATCAGCGGCATAGGGGTCGTTCCTCCATCCGCGAGCATACGAGCGCGACAGCCGCGCGGCAAGTCTCAAGTGAGCGCGGTCGCACGAGCCGGCGAGCCGAAGTTGTCCTTGCCGCCCCGCGGCCCCTTCGCTAGCATGGGCTCGCAGGCGGCACGCCGGGGAGGGATACGCGGAGATGAAACGAAGCTTCGACATCGTCGGCGTCGGATACACGGCCCTCGACTATCTCGGCGTGGTGCCTCGTCTTCCCGACGAGAACGCGAAGCTCGAGATACGCGATTTCACGATACAGGGAGGCGGTCCGGCGGCGACGGCCATGGTCGCGGCGCGGCGGCTCGGCGCGACCGCGGCGCTCGTCGCCAAGGTCGGCGGCGACGAGTTCGGACGCCGGATGCTCGCCGAGCTTCGCGCGGAAGGCGTCGATTGTTCGTCCGTCGCCGTCGAGCCGGGAGCCTCGTCCCAGTTCGCCTTCATCATGGTGAACGGATCGACCGCCGACCGGACGATCCTGTGGACGCGCGGAACCGTTTCGAGGCTCCGGCCCGACGAGGTCGATCTCGACGTCGTCGGATCGGCGCGGGGGCTCCTCGTCGACGACCTCGAGCCGGCGGCCGCGCTCGCCGCGGCGAAGCACGCCCG
>JAGUZZ010000287.1:0-10013 GCA_020060525.1 bacterium
CGTTCGGTCTTCGCCCTGAGGACCGCGTCCCCGTACGTTCGCATCCCGAGACGTTTCGCCATGTTCTGCGCTCCCGAGCGCGCGGCCGGCCGCGCGCCCTTACTCCTCCCGCTTCTCGACGACGGCGGCGACGGCGTTCTTGACGATCTCGATCTTCACTTCCTCGGCGATCTTGAGGACGATCATGTGCTCCTTCACGTCGTGGACGGTGCCGTAGATGCCCGCGTTCGTCACGACGCGGTCGCCCTTGCGGAGGGTGTTCAGCATGTTCCGATGCTGCTTCTGCTTCTTCTGCTGCGGCAGGATGAGGAGCAGGTAGAAGATGATGAAGATGAGGAGGATCGGTATGAAACTCACGAGCATGTTGGGGCTTCCCCCGCCGCCCTGGGGATTCGTGCTGAACGCGAAAAACGAAATCATCGCTCCTCCTTACCGCGCCGGATCAGCGTCGTTCATCCGATACGATTCATGGAAGGCCTTCCGCCACTCCGCGAAGCGCCCTTCCCGGATAGCTTGCCTCATTTCCGAGACGAGATGCAAGTAGAAATGCACGCTATGGTGCGTCGCGAGACGCGGTCCGAGCATCTCCCCCGCGTTGAAGAGGTGCCGCAGATAGGCGCGGCTGTACGTGCGGCAGACCATGCAGCCGCACGCCGGATCGAGCGGCCGCTCGTCCCGCGCGTAGGCCGCGTTCCTCACGACGAGCTTGCCGGCGGAGGTGAAGACGGCGCCGTTGCGGGCGTTGCGCGTCGGGAGCACGCAATCGAAGAGATCGATCCCGCGGGCGACCCCTTCGACGATGTCCTCTGGGAGCCCGACTCCCATGAGGTAGCGGGGCTTCTCCGAGGGCAAGAGGGGCGCCGTTCGCGAAAGAACGGCGAAGGTCTCGTCCTTCGGCTCGCCGACGGAGAGGCCGCCGATCGCGTAGCCCGGGAAACCGCACGCGACGAGCTCCGCCGCCGAGCGCTCCCGCAGATCGCGATACACGGAGCCCTGCACGATCCCGAAGAGCACCCGCTCGTAGCCGTCGCGGACGACGCGCGGGCCGCAGACGCCGAGGCTCCGGCGCGCCCAGCGGGTCGTCCGCGCGACGGCTCGCTCGGCCTCGTCGCGGCCGCAGGGCCAGCTCGTGCATTCGTCGAGGACCATCATGACGTCGGAGCCGATGTCGAGCTGCACGGCGACGGCCTTCTCGGGCGTGAGCTCGTGGGTCGAGCCGTCGAGATGCGAACGGAACTCGACGCCGTCGTCCGAGAGGCGGCGCAGGTCGGCGAGGCTCAGGATCTGGTACCCGCCGCTGTCGGTGAGGACGGGGCGCGGCCACGCCATGAAACGGTGGATACCGCCCATCCCGGCGACGAGCTTCTCCCCGGGCCTCAGATACAAGTGGTACGTGTTCGCGAGAACGATATCGGCGCCGATATCGAGGAGATCGGCGCTCGAGAGCGTCTTCACCGTCGCCTGCGTCCCGACGGGCATGAACGCCGGCGTCTCGACGGCGCCGTGGTCGGTTTCCATTCGGCCGAGCCGGGCGCCGGCCGGATCGGTCGCGAGGAGCCTGAACGCGAACGGCACGCCTCTCTCCATTCTGCCGCGCCGGACCGGGCCGCAGCGGCTCTCGCGAGAGCCCCGCGGCGCGCGGCGGTCCCGGCCGCGGCGTCATCTGATGAACATCGCGTCGCCGTAGCTGTAGAATCTGAATTTGCGCCCGATCGCCCACCGGTACGCCGCCAGTATCCTCTCCCGGCCCGCGAAGGCGGAGACGAGGAGGAGGAGGCTCGATCGCGGCAGGTGAAGGTTCGTGAGAAGGGCGTCGACCGCGCGGAACTCGTACCCCGGATAGATGAAGAGATCGGTCGTGCCGGACACGTAGATCTCGCCGTCGATCTCGCGCTCCTCCCGGCCGCCGACGCGGCCCGCGGCGAACGCCTCGATCGTGCGCGTCGTCGTCGTGCCGACCGAAACGAGCCGCCTGCCGGACCGCCGCGCGGACGCGATCGTGTCCCAGTGCGCCTTCTTCACGAGAACGTGCTCGGGCTCGAGCGCGTTCTCCTCGACCGTCTCGCTCGCGAGCGGTCGGAAGGTGCCGGGGCCCACGTGGAGCGTGACGGGCACGATCGCGACGCCCCGGCGCTTGAGGTCGAAGAGGATCTCCTCGGTGAAATGGAGCCCCGCGGTCGGCGCCGCGACGGAGCCGTCCCGCTGCGCGAAAACCGTCTGGTACCGATCGCGGTCCTCCGGATCGTCGCCGCGCTTGATGTACGGGGGGAGCGGCACGTGCCCGTGGCGCTCGATGAAATCCCGCTCGTCGAGACCCGGGGGAAGGCTCACCTGCCACTCCCCCGGGCCGACGGCGCCCGAGACGAGCAGCTCGTGCCCGTGCTCCCCGACGAAGACGATCTCCCCGACGCGCACGCGCTTCGACGGCCGGAGCAGGGCGATCCACTGACGGTTCGCGATCCGGCGGACGAGCAGCACCTCGATGGCGGCGCCGCCGCGCTTGCGGCCGAAGATCCTCGCCGGTATCACGCGCGTCTCGTTGACGACGAGGATGTCGCCCTCGGAGAGGAAGCGCGGAAAATTCGCGAAATGCGTCTCTCGGATGCCGCCGCCCGACCGGTCGAGCACGAGGAGCCGGCTCTCGTCGCGCCGGTTCGCGGGGTGCTGCGCGATGAGTTCCTTCGGCAGCTCGTAGTCGAAATCGCTCAGTTTCATCGTGATCGATCGGCGGGCGGCGCGCCCGCTAGAGAAGGTTCCCCTGCGGCCCCCGGCCGCCGGTTTTTCTGCCGAGGTGCTTGTACCCCGCCTCTGTGGCGATCCGTCCCCGGGAGGTCCGCTGCAGGAACCCTTCCTGGATGAGAAACGGCTCGTAGACGTCCTCGATCGTGTCGGATTCCTCGCAGACGGCGACGGAGAGCGAGTTGATGCCGACGGGCCCTCCCGAGAACTTCTCGATGATGACGGCGAGGATGCGCCGGTCCATCTCGTTGAGGCCCTTCTCGTCGACCTCGAGCTGGGCGAGGGCGTAATCGGCGATGCCGCGGTCGATCCTGCCCGAACCCTTGATCTCGGCGAAGTCGCGCACGCGCCGGAGCAGGCGGTTCGCGATCCGCGGCGTGCCGCGCGAGCGACGCGCGATCTGTTCGGTCCCCTCGTCGTCGATGTCGATCTCGAGGAGCCTCGCCGAGCGCTTCACGATGCTCACGAGGTCCGCCGGCTCGTAGAAATCGAGGCGCGCGGAGACGCCGAACCTGCTGTGCATCGGCGCCGTGATCATGCCGGCGCGGGTCGTCGCGCCGACGAGCGTGAAGGGCTCGAGCGTGATCGAGTAGTGCCGCGCGTGCGGGCCCTTGTCGACGATGAGCTCGCAGCGGAACTCCTCCATCGCCGGATAGAGGTGCTCCTCGACGATGCGGCTCAGCCGGTGGATCTCGTCGATGAAGAGGACCTCGCGCCGCGCCGTCTGCGTGAGGATGCCGAGAAGCTCGGCCGGGCTCTGGAACGCGGGCCCCGACGCGGTGCGTATGGCGACGCCGAGCTCGTTCGCGATGATGTGGGCGAGCGTCGTCTTGCCGAGGCCGGGCGGCCCCGAGAGGAGCACGTGGTCGAGCGGCTCCTCCCGCCGCTTCGCCGCTTCGATGAAGACGGCGAGGTTCTCCTTCGCCTTGGTCTGGCCGACGAACTCGGCCAGCGTCCGGGGGCGCAGGCGGGATTCCGACTGTATCTCCTCGGGAACCGCCTTGGGATCGGTCACGTAGCTCATCGACACCGGTGCGACCTCCCCGTCTCCGGGGGCCTAGATGTTCTTCAGCGCGGCGCGGACGAGATCGCCGACGCCGTACCGCTCGCCGAGGCGGGACGGATCCACCGCCTCGATCGCCTTGACCGCGTTCGCCCGCGAGAGCCCGATCGATTCGAGCGCCGTCACGGCCTCGTCGAAGAGCTCGCGCGCGATGAGCGTCCCCCCGGCCGCGGCGGCCGGCAGGTAGCGCTCGAGATCGATCTTGTCCTTGAGCTCGAGCACGATCCGCTCGGCCGTCTTCTTGCCGACGCCGGGGATCGTCTGCAGCGTCTTCGTCCGCTCCTCGCTGATGATGCGGGCGAGCTCCGGGGCGCCCGTCGTCGACAGCACGGCGAGAGCGAGCTTGGGGCCGACGCCGCTCACCGCGAGCAGCGTTTGAAAGAGGCGCCGCTCGGGCTCGTCGGGAAAGCCGTAGAGCGCGAGAACGTCCTCGCGGACGTGCAGATACGTATGGAGCCTCACCGGCGTTCCCGGCGCCCCGAGCCCGTCGACGACGCGGACGGGCACGAGGAGCTCGAGCCCCACGCCGCCGACCTCGACGACGATGCGGTTCCCGTCGCGGTCCCGCAGAATTCCTTCGACCGACGCGATCATCGCGCCGCTCCCCTCGCGCCCGGCGCCGTCACGGCGCCAGGCGTTCGTCGACGGCCGACCGCGCGGCGTGGCAGAACGCCACGGCGACGGCGTCCGTCTCGTCCTCCGTCTCCGGCTCGTGGTCGAGCCGCAGAAGCCTCCCGACCATCGCGGCGACCTGGCTCTTGTGCGCTGCGCCGGCGCCGACGACGCTCATCTTGACCTCTCGCGTGGAATATTCGAAGACCGGAATTCCGGCCTCGGCGGCCGCGAGGAGCACGACGCCGCGGGCCTCCCCGAGCGTCAGCGCGCTCTTCGGATTCTTCGCCATGAACACGTCTTCGACGGCGAGGGCGTCGGGCCGAAACCGCTCGATGACCTCCGCGACGCCCGTTCTGATCGCGAGAAGCCGCTCCGGCACCGGCGCGCGGGGGTTCGCCCTCACGATCCCCGATCCGACGTAGAAGATCTCGCGTCCGCTGCGCCGCAGAAGCCCCCACCCCGTGATGCGGCTTCCCGGATCGACTCCGATGACGAGGAACACGCGCATCACCCCGCGGGGCCCGTTAGGAACCGACTTCCCCCTCGATCGTCTTGAGGATCTCCTCGGGGATGTCGAAATTCGCGGCGACGTTCTGCACGTCGTCGAGATCCTCGAGCTCGTTGACGAGCTTGAGAACCTTCACCGCGCCGTCGCGCTCGAGCCGAATCGTGGTCTTCGGGTAGAGGGAGACCTCGGCGAGCTGGCTCTGGATTTTTTCGCCCGCGAGCGCCGCCCGGACCGCCTCGAACTTGTCGGGCGGACAGACGACTTCGAGCTGGCCGCCCTCGGCCCGGACGTCGTCCGCGCCGCTCTCGAGCGCGATCTCGAACACGCGGTCCTCGCTCGCCTGCGAGGCGTCGATGACGATGACGCCCTTCTTCTCGAACATGTAGGCCACCGACCCCGGCTCGCCGAGGTGCCCGCCGTGGCGGGTGAAGAGGTGGCGTATCTCGGCGCTCGTGCGGTTGCGGTTGTCGGTGAGGGTGTTGACGAGGAGCGCCACGCCGCCCGCCGCGTACCCCTCGAAGGTCGCCGACTCGTAGCTCACGCCGGGGAGCTCGCCGGTCCCGCGCTTGATCGCGCGGTCGATGTTCTCCTTGGGCATATTGCTGTCGCGGGCCGTCTGGATGGCGGTGCGCAGCCGTATGTTGCTCCCCGGATCGCCGCCCCCCTCGCGCGCCGCGGTGACGAGCTCACGGATGAGCTTCGTGAACGTTTTGCCGCGCTGGGCGTCGACCTTGGCTTTTTGCCGCTTGATGGTCGCCCATTTTGAATGCCCTGACACGCCGTGCCTCCTCGAAACGGATTACTCTTCCTCGCCGCTCTTCGTCGCCTCGGCCGCCGCGATGAGCTTCTGCGCCACATCGTGCGGCACTTCCTCGTAATGCGAAAACGCCTGACGATACGTCCCCCGCCCCTGCGTCATCGAGCGCAGCGACGTCGAATACCGGTGGAGCTCGGCGATCGGCACCTGCGCCTTGATCTTCTGCAGGTTGTCCTCCTGCTCCATCCCGAGAATCTTGCCGCGCCGCGCCGAGAGATCCCCCATGACGTCTCCCATGAAGTCGCCGGGGACGAGCACCTCGATGTTCATGATCGGCTCGAGTATGACCGGTTTCGCCTTCATCGCCGCCGCCTTGAATCCGAGGGAGCCGGCGACCTTGAAAGCGTTGTCGGAGGAGTCGACCGCGTGGTAGGAGCCGTCGAAGATCGTCACCCTGACGTCCATGACGCGGTACCCCGCGAGCACGCCGTCGACCATCGTCTGCTCGACGCCCTTCTGGACCGCGGGGATGTACTTGCCCGGCACGACGCCGCCGACGATCTCGTCTTCGAATTCGAACCCCCCGCCGCGCGGGAGCGGCTCGAGCCGGAGCCAGCAGTCGCCGTATTGTCCGCGGCCGCCGGACTGGCGCTTGTACTTGCCCTGCGACTCGGCCTTGACCGTGATCGTCTCGCGGTACGGAATCCGCGGCTGGTACATCTCGACCTCGACGCTGTTCTTCCGCTTGAGCCGGGCGAGCAGCACGTCGATGTGGAGTTCTCCCTGCCCGGAGAGGACCATCTGCCGCAGCTCGGCGTCGAGATCGAGCCTGAACGTCGGATCCTCCTCCTTGATCTTCGCGAGTCCCGTCGAGATCTTCTCCTCCTCGCCCTTCACCTTCGTCGTGATCGCCGTCGCGAGCATCGGCTCGGGGTACGGAACGTCGGGGAACACGACACCGAGCGACCTGTCGCAGAGCGTATGGTTGACGCGCGCCGCCCGGAGCTTCACCGCGGCGCCGATGTCTCCCGCCTCTATCGAAGAGGCGTCGATCCGGTTCTTCCCCTGCACGTGGTAGAGCTGGCCGGTGCGTTCGGACGCCTCGACCGTCGAATCGTAGATATCCGCGCCGACGGTCATCTCGCCGCCGAACACGCGGAAGAAGCAGAGGTCGCCGACGTTCTTCTCGGAGACGTACTTGAACACGTACGCCGCGAGAGGCGCGCCGGAGCCGGTTTTGATCTTCGTCGCGGCGCGCGATTCCGCCGACAGCGCATCCACCTCTGCGCGCCTGGCCGGCGAGGGAAGCATCGCGACGATCGCGTCCATGAGCTGGTGCACGCCGACGTTCTTCGCCGACGACACCACGTAGAGCGGCACGAGGGTGCCCGCGACGCAGCCGTCGGCGAGACCTTTGCGAAGCTCCTCGTCGCTCAGCTCGCCGCCGCCGAGGAACTTCTCGAGGAGCGAGTCGTCCGTTTCCGCGGCGAAATCGACGAGCTTCTGGAGCCACTCGTCGGCGCTGTCCTTGAGCTCGGCCGGCACGTCGGTCTCCGAGAACTTTCCTTCGCCCGAGTAGACGTACGCCTTTTTTCTGAGGATGTCGATGACGCCCTTGAACGAATCGCCCGACCCGATCGGGATCTGGAACGGCATGACCTTCGCCCCGAGCTCGGCCTGCGCGCCCGCGAGGGCCTTCTCGAAGTTCGCGTGCTCCTTGTCCATCTTGTTGAGGCAGACGACGCGCGGGAGGTTGTACCGGTCGAGATACTTCCACGTCTTGACCGTGCCCGCCTCGACGCCGCTCTCGGCGCTCATGACGACGACGGCCCCCTCGACGACGGGCAGCGCGGAAAGCGTCTGTCCGACGAAATCCTCGTACCCGGGGGTGTCGACGATGTTGACCTTCGTCTTCGCGATCTCGCAGAACGCGACGCCGGAGTCGATCGAGATGACCTTCGCGATCTCCTCGGGGGACGAATCCATGACCGTGTTGCCGTCTTCGACCCGACCCATGCGGTTCGTCACGCCGGCGTTATGGAGAATCGCCTCCGCCAGCGTCGTTTTGCCCGACGCTTGATGGCCGACGAGAATGACGTTGCGCAGCTTGTCGGTACCGTACTTCTTCAACGCATTCCTCCCTGGAATTTCGTGCCGATGAGTATCAGGAGAAAGCCGATGAACCAGACCGGCACGGCGGCCAGCACCGCCTGCGCGCGCTTCATCCTGAATATCGCCGCGATACCGAGGACGAGCACGACGTAATACCAGATCTGGAAGAGACTGAGGCTCTGCAGGAGCGCCCCGAGCGCTCCGGACGCGTTCGGAAAAAGCGCCGCCGGGCCGATGCTCATCCTGAGATCGGCGAGCGATTCGACGCCCTCGACGCCTCTCCCCGCGATGATCGCGGTCACGATGATCTGCTCGACCGTCGTAATGAGGCCGCACCACAAGAGGAGCGACAGGGTCTTCTTGTAGCTCGCGCGCGAGGTCATGAGATTGACGACGACGTGCGCGAACAAGGCGGTGACGAGGCTCGCGAGGAGGATGACGATGATCGGAGCGAGGGGAGCCGTGATCATGCCGATGGTCCGGAACTTATCCGCGTCCGCGAGCATCCGCTCCGTCTGCTCGGGGCTCATGTTTCTCGCCTGCATTCCGAGCTCGAAGAGTTTCGTCTGGAACAGGCTCATGAACGCGACCTGCGTCGCGATCGTCACCGCGCAAATGACGACGAACGCCTTCCACCACGAGAGCCCCGCGTCGATGCGCGCGAAGACCTTCGCCGGCTCGGTGAAGATCTCGTAGAGGGATCGCGCGAAGCCGCCCGTCGCGGCCGCGGCGATCGCCCCTTCAGGCTGTTTCGTCTGATCGTCGACCATTGGACACCGTCCTCGTTTGTGGTCCGCCTACCCTGCATTGCGAGAGGTGACGCGTCTCCCCGGAGGGATTGAATTACCAAACATAGAACACTTTTTCCCTGCTGTCAAAGGATTTGGCTCGGGGCTGGGAGGGGTGAAAACGAGCCGCCGCGGGGGCGTTATCTCTTCTCGGCGGCCTTCAGCCGCTCTTCGAGATCCCGCACCCGGCTTTTGAGCGCCTCGATCTCCTGGCGGAGCTTTTCGGGATCGTCTCCCCGCTGCCGCCGGATCTTCTCCGCGGCCTCCGCGTCGAGCGCCCCGCCTTCGATCCGCTTCATGCGAAGCAGGGCGTCCGCGGGGCCCGCTTCGACCGCCACGTCGAACGCGCGACGGGCGCCCTTGCGAAGCACGTCGAACGACACCGTGTCTCCGGGCTCGACGGCGGAGATCGCCTCGGCCGCGGCGGAGGCGTCGGCGACCGGATCGCCGTTCACCCGGACGATCACGTCTCCGCTCTTGATCCCGGCCTTTTCGGCGGGGCTTGCCTTCTCGACGTCGAGCACGAGCACGCCCTCGTTCTTCTCGACGCCGAAATGCGCCGCGAGGTCGGCGTTGAGATCGCGCAGCAGGATGCCGACTCGGCCCCGCATGAGATGGATGCGCAGCGCCGAACCCTTCGACAACGAGAAGGCTTTCTCGAAGGACTCAAACGCCTCGTCCCCCGTTCGCCCGAGATCCAGAAGGTGATCGCTCCGGTCCGCCCGTCCGCCGAGCCGCAGGTTGACCGTCTTCCCCGCCCCTTTTCGGAATATGACGACGGGGACGGTTTCGTTCGCACGCCGCTCCATGACGAGGGATCCGAAATGCTCGGCGTTCTCGACGACGACGCCGCCGAACGAGTATACGACGTCGCCGTCCTTGATGCCGTGCTTATCCGCGGGGCTGCCCGGGATGACCATGGAAACGATGATCCCCGTCTCGTGCGGATATCCGAGCTTCGCCGCGTTTCTGCTGTTGACCGTTTCGAAATAGATGCCGACCCACGCCCTATCGCTCTTGGAGGCGTCCGCCTGCGCGAGCGCCACGACCGTCTCTTCCGAATTCGCCTCCAGAGCGCGCTCTCCCGCCTCGGCGGCGACGCATATCGACGCCGCGACGACGGAGCCGAGGATAACGCCGAGGGTTTTCTTCGTATGTCTCATCGTGCCGGGACGCCCCGCGGCGCCCCCACCTCCTTGAAACGAGATACATCCCATGGTATCAGCCGATAGTTCCGGCCGCCATATGATTATATCCGCGAGGAGGGCGCCCGGTTTCAATTATTTTTGCGGTCGCGGGCCCTCGCTCGCGCCCGCCCGGCGCGCCGCGGAGCGGTAGACGGCGAGCATCCTCTCGCCCCAGAGTTCGACGGAGTGGCGCTCGAGCACGCGGACCCGGGCCAACCGGCCGAGCTCGGGCGAGAGGATGCTC
>JAGUZZ010000278.1:0-8251 GCA_020060525.1 bacterium
CAACATACTCGTGAACCTCGGGCGCGCCGAGGCGTACCTGCCGCTCCGCGAGCAGATCCGCAAGGAGAGGTACAACCAGGGAGACACGATCCGGGCCATCATCATCGAGGTGGACAAGAACGCGAAGGGACCGCAGGTCACCCTCTCCCGTACGAGCGAGCAGTTCCTCCGCAAGCTGTTCGAGCAGGAGGTGCCCGAGATATTCGACGGCGACGTCGAGATCAAGAGCATCGCGCGCGAGCCGGGCGGCAGATCGAAGATCGCCGTCCATTCCAGGAACGACAAGGTCGACGCCGTCGGTTCCTGCGTCGGCATGAAGGGCTCCCGCGTCCAGGCGGTCGTGAACGAGCTTCACGGGGAGAAGATCGACATCGTGAGCTGGAACGAGGGCCAGAACGAGTTCGTCGCCAAGGCGCTCGCCCCCGCGCGGGTTTCGTCGCTCCGCTTCAACGAGTCGGAGCACTCGGTGCTCGCGATCGTCGAGGACGACCAGCTCTCGCTCGCGATCGGCAAGGAAGGCCAGAACGTCCGCCTCGCGGCCAAGCTCACCGGCTGGAAGATCGATCTCATCACGATGAAGGAGATCGAACGCCGCGACAAGCTCGACCAGAAGCTCCAGATGGATATATCCGAGATGTACGGCGTCACGCCGAAGATGTCGCAGAAGCTGAAGAGCATCGGCATCCTCACCGTCCAGAAGCTGCACAAGACGCCCCTCGACGATCTGCTCGAGATCGAAGGCATCGGCGAGAAGACGGCGCAGAAGCTCAAGAACACGGCGGCCGAGACGATGGAGGAGCTCAACAAGGCGCTCCAGGAGCTGCTCGAGAAGGAACAGCAGGAGACCGAGGAGGAGAAGCCGCTCTTCGACGAGTCGATATTCGGACCCGACGAGAAGGAAGAGAAGCCCGAGGCCCCGCTCACCGAGGCGGATCTCTTCAAGGATCTCGGCGACGAATCGTCGGGCGAGACGGAGGAGGACGGCGACGCCGCCGAGGAGGAGACCGCCGGGGAGGAAACCTCCGAAGAGGGGCCCGGCGGTGAAGAGATCGAAGACGAAGAGGCCGGGGAGGAAGAGGCCGCCGAGGAAGAGACCGGCGATGACGAAGCCGGCGCCGGCGGCGTCCTCGACGAGGAAGCGGGCGGAGACGACGCGGGCGGGAGCGGCGCCGAGGACTCCGGCGACGAACCGGAAAACGCGCCCGATGACGAATCCGCACGGTAGGCACTGAAGGGAGAACCAGTCGCGTGGCCAAGATTCGCGTATACGAGCTGTCGCGTAAATACAACATCTCGAGCGATGCCCTCATCAAGATCCTCGTCAAGGAGGGGATCGCGGTCAAGAGCCATATGAGCACGGTCGAGGACCGCGTCGAGATTCTCATCGAGCAGCACCTGAGCCGCGTGAAGGCCGCGACGAAAAAAGAAGTCAAGAAGAAGGTCGAGAAGAAGAGGCCGCCGAAAGCGCCTCGACCCCCGCGCGGACGGAAGGAGCGCAAGCCCGAGAAGCGCAAGGAAGCCGATCAGAAGGCCGTGAAGGAAAGCGTCAAGCGCACGCTCGCGAAACTCGACATCACGCGCAAGACCCGCCGCCGCAAGCACCGCGACGAGACGACGGCCGTCGTCGAAGAGGAGAACGTCATCCGGCTGCCGGAGTTCGCGACCGTCGCCGAGCTCGCCGAGCAGCTCAAGGCGGATCCGGTCGAGATCATCCAGAAGTGCCTCGGTCTCGGGCTCATGGTGACGATGAACCAGCGTCTCGCCGCCGACGTGATCAGGATGATCGCCGACGAATACGGATTCGCGGTGGAGTTCGCCGAGAGCTACGGACACGAGGTCCTTCGCGAGAAACGCCGGGCGAAACCGGAACAGATGGCCGGCCGGCCTCCGGTCGTGACGATCATGGGGCACGTCGACCACGGCAAGACGTCGCTGCTCGACGCGATCCGGAAGAGCAAGATCATCGCCGGCGAGAAGGGCGGCATCACCCAGCACATCGGGGCGTACGAGGTCGACACGGGGCGCGGTCTCATCACGTTCATCGACACGCCGGGCCACGAGGCGTTCACCGCCATGCGGGCCCGCGGCGCCCAGGTCACCGATATCGTGATCCTCGTCGTCGCCGCGGACGACGGCATCATGCCGCAGACGATCGAGGCGATCAACCACGCCCGCGCCGCGGACGTGCCGCTCATCATCGCGATCAACAAGGTCGATCTTCCGCAGGCGAACGTCGAGCGCGTGAAGCGCGAGCTTCTCAAGCAGAACATCGTTCTCGAGGAATACGGCGGCAACGTGCAGGGCGTCGAGATCGCCGCCAAACTCGGCACGAACATCGAGCGCCTGCTCGAGATGATCCTGTTTCAGGCGGAGCTCATGGATCTCAAGGCCGACGCCGAGGCGCCGGTCCGCGGAGTGGTGCTCGAAGCGCGGAAGGAGGAGGGCCGCGGCAACGTCGTCACCGTCCTCATCCAGCAGGGCACGCTCCGGCTCGGAGACGTTTTCATCGCCGGAAACCACTACGGGCACGTCCGCGCGCTCCTCAACGAGCGGGACAAGAAGATCGACGAGGCGCCGCCCTCGACGCCGGTGGTCGTCCTCGGATGCGCCGGGCTCCCGAACGCCGGCGAGAACTTCGTGCAGGTGGACGACGACCGCACGGCGCGGGAGATCGCTTTCAAGCGGCAGCAGTACCAGCGGGAGAAGGACCGGCGGGTCGTTCAACGGATCACCCTCGACGATCTCTACAAGCAGATAAAGGAAGGCGCCGTCAAGGAGCTCCCGCTCATCATCAAGGCGGACATGGACGGCTCCGTCGGCGCGCTCATCGACAGCCTCTCCTCGATCGAAAACGACGAGGTCAAGATCAACATCATCCACCGCGGCGTCGGCGTCATCAACGAAAGCGACGTGCTGCTGGCGAGCGCGTCGAACGCCGTCATCATCGGATTCCATTCGAGCGCGACGCCCCGGGCTCAGCAGCTCGCGAAATCGGAGAAGGTCGACCTCCGCCACTACGACATCATCTACCGGGCCATCGACGACATCAAGGCGGCGATGGCGGGTCTCCTCGAGCCGGTCATCGTCGAGAAGGAGATGGGCGAGGCGGAGGTCCGCCAGGTGTTCAGCGTGTCGAAGGTCGGCGCCATAGCCGGGTGCTACGTGCTTTCGGGCACCATCACGCGCAACGGCAAGGCGCGCGTGCGCCGCGGCGGCAACGTCATCCACCAGGGGGCGATCTCCTCCCTGAAACGCTTCAAGGACGACGTGCGGGAGGTCCAGGCGGGGTTCGAATGCGGGATCGGCGTGAGCGGATTCTCCGACTTCCGGGAAGGCGACAGGCTCGAAGCGTTCGTGGAAGAGGCCCAGAGCAAGAAGATCGAATAGGCCGAGGGAGGTCGCTCCGTGATCGTCGCGAGCCTCCGGGTCGAGATACTCCTGCCGGGCTGCGCCTCTCTCAAGCAGAAACGATTCGTCCTCGCGAGCCTCAAGGCGCGGCTCCGGAACCGGTTCAACGTCTCCGTCTGCGAGAACGATTTTCAGGATAAATGGCAGCGGAGCGAGCTCGCCGTCGCCGCCGCGGCGACGGACATGCGCGGCGCCCGGACGGTATCGGATCAGGTCCTCGAATTTCTGGAGCGGGAACCGCGAATCGTGCTCTGCGGACACGAACGCAACTTTTACTGAAACGCCGGCCGGCGGGATCGACGATGAACGACAAGCAAAAAGCGCGCGTCGAGGACGAGATCATGGCGCTCGTGTCGGAGCTCCTCCTCCGACGAGTCAAGGATCCGCGCGTCGCCGGCGTTTCGCTCACGCACGTCGAGGCGTCGCGCGACTACTCGACGGCGAAGATCCTCTACAACGTGATCGGCGGCGCTCCGGACATCGAGGACGTGCAGCGCGGGCTCGAGAGCTCGCGCCGGTACATCCGCTCCCAGATCGCCCGCCGGCTCCGGCTGCGGGTCGTTCCCGAGCTCATTTTCCGCTACGACCGCTCCCTCGACCGCGCGATGAAGATCGAGGAGCTGATCGAGCGGATCCACCGGGAGGACGGGGAAGGCGCGGAGCGGCCGGACGGCGAGGACGGCGCGGATGAGTGAGGAGCGGTTCGCGCGTGAATTCGACGCCGTCGCCTCCCTCGCGGCGGAGCGCCGGCGCGTCCTCGTCCTCGGGCACGTCGACCCCGACGGCGATTGCGTCGGATCGATGCTCGCCTTGGCGCAGTACCTCGTCGGGCTCGGCTCCGAGGTCGTCTGCTTCGCCCCGGGCGAAATGGCCGACGTCTACCGCGATCTTCCGCTCGCGCGGCTCTTCGCCGGCGAGGACCGGCTCGATTCCTTCGAGCCCGATCTCGTGTTCGCCCTCGATTCGCCGACCGCGGCGCGCACGGCGAACCGGATCCGGCGCGGTCCCGGCGTTCCCGTCGTGAACATCGACCATCATCCGACGAACGAGCGATACGGAGACGTCAACGTGGTCGACGAATCGGCGAGCGCGGCGGCGATCCTCGTGTACCGGCTGCTCGCGCGCGTCGCCCCCGCGGCCCTCACCCCCGAGGCGGCCGGCTGCCTCTACGTCGGCGTGCTCATGGACACGGGGGGGTTCCGCTTCCGGAACACGAACGCCGAGGCCCTCGCGGCCGCCGCGCGCCTCGTCGAGCTCGGGGCGCGTCCGCACGAGCTCGCCCACGATTTTCTCTACGTGAAGAAGCTGAGCTCTCTCCGGCTTCTCTCGCTCTCGCTCGCCTCCCTCGAGGTGAGCGGCGGCGGCCGGATCGGTCTCATGCACGTCTCGCGGCGGATGCTCGAGGAGGCGGGGGGCATCATGAGCGATACGGAAGGGTTCGTCGACTACGCGGCCTCGATCGACGACGTCGAGCTCGCGGCGCTCCTGCGGGAGCTCGGGCCCGCGGAGGTGCGCGTGAGCCTGCGCTCGCGGAACGACTTCAACGTCGCCGCCCTCGCCGAGACGCACGGCGGCGGCGGGCACCGCAACGCGGCCGGATTCACGATGCGGACCGGTCTCGGCGAGGCGAGACGGATCGTTCTCCGTTCCCTCGAAGAGATGCTGGCCGGGCGGGGGCGCGCGGGAGGAGACGCATGATCGACGCGAGATCGGCGAAGGCGAAGCTCACGGACCGCGTCATCCCGGTGAGGAAGTCGGCCGGCAACTCCACGTACGACTGCGTGCGGAGCTTCAAGCGTCTCGTGAAGCTCGACAAGATCGGCCACGCGGGGAGCCTCGATCCCGAGGCCCGCGGGCTCATCCTCATCCTCACCGGCGAGGCGACGAAGCTCTCCAACTACCTCATGGATCTCCCCAAGCGCTACGTCGCCGACGTCACGCTCGGCGAGGCGACGGACAGCCAGGACGCGAGCGGCGCCGTCGTCAGGACCGGCGAGTGGGAGCACGTGACGGCGGATATGATCCGCGGCGTCATCCCGAGGTTTCTCGGCAAGCGGCTTCAGACGCCGCCCATGTACTCGGCGCTCAAGCACAAGGGGCAGCCGCTCTACCTCCTCGCGCGCAGGGGCGAGCGGATCGACCGGGCTCCCCGGGAGATCGACACCTACGAGATTTCGCTCGTCTCCTTCGAGCCTCCCGTCGCCCGACTCGAGGTGTTCTGCTCGCGTGGGCTCTACCTGCGCGTGCTCGCCGAGGAGCTCGGCGACGCTCTCGGCGTTCCCGCCCACCTCGGCGGTCTCGTGCGCGTGCGGATCGGCCATTTCAGCCTCGAGGAGGCCGTGAGCGACGACGACTTCGAGAGCCTGCTCGAAATGGAATCGCCGGGATTGTCGCTGAGCGCGGCGCTGCGGCATATCCCGGCCGTGCCGCTCTCGGCGGAGCAGTCCCGCAACCTCGACCGGGGGATCGTCCCGCGTCTTTCCCAGACGCCGCCGGGCGGCTTTCCGCCGGCCGGGAGTCTGTTGCGGCTCGAGCGTCCCGACGGCAGGCTCGGCGCCATCGCCGAGGTGGGGCTCGCCGGGCTCGTGCAGCTGCGTCGGGTCTTCCGGGAGGCGGGCGCGGGGGCGTAACGCCCCCGAATCGGTATGGAGATCATCAGACATCCCGGGGAGATCGCGGCGCGGCGGTTCGAGAACACCGCCGTCACGGTCGGCGTGTTCGACGGCGTTCACCGCGGCCACGTCGAGGTGCTCCGCCGTCTCGGCGACATCGCCGCCGCCGGCGGCCGCGCCGCCACGGTCCTCGTGACGTTCGACCGGCACCCGCTCTGCGTCACCCATCCGGAAATGGCGCCGCCGCTGCTCACGACGCTCGACGAAAAGCTCGGCCTGCTCGCCGGCATGGGTATCGACGTCGCCGTCGTCGAGCGGTTCACCCCGGAGACCGCGGCGATCGATTACGCCGCGTACCTCGCCGGGCGGCTCGCCGGGGAGCTCGGCATGCGGGATCTCGTCGTCGGGTACGATTTCCACCTCGGCCGCGGCCGCGAGGGCTCTCAGGCGCGCCTCGCGGAGGAGGGGCGCCTGCTCGGATTCGGCGTCGCCATCGTTCCTCCCGTCGTGCTCCAGGGGAGCGTGGTTTCGAGCACGAAGATACGCCGCGACGTCATGGAGCGCCGCCTCGAGCACGCCGCGCGAAGTCTCGGCCGCCCGTACTTCTTCGAGGCCGAGGTCGTCGCGGGGGAGGGGATCGGACGGACGCTCGGATTTCCGACCGCGAACCTTTCGGTCGAAGACCCCCGCAAGCTGCTCCCGCCGCGCGGGGTGTACGCCGTCACCGTCGATACGGCGGCCGGGAGCTACGGCGGCATGATGAACGTCGGCTCGGCCCCGACGATGAGGGGGGACGCGAGCCGCCGCATCGAGGTGCACCTGTTCGATTTCGCGGGAGAGCTGCGCGGCGAGCGGCTTCGGACGCACTGCGTCGCCTTCATGCGTGAGGAGCGTCGCTTCGCGGGCGCCGAAGAGCTGCGGGCACAGTTGATGCAGGATAGATCGACCGCGTGCGGTATTCTGGAAAAGAAGCATTGACAAAGACGGATGTTCGTGTATCTTGTAGGTTCCAGTGTTCATAAGGAACGGAAGCAGCAGCAAAAGCAGTTTTTAGGCGGATCGGGCGTTTCGCCCGTTCTGCTGCCATCGTGATATCTCATCACAGGGGCAAGGAGGTGCATGAACGATGGCGCTGCAGAAGGAAATTAAGAAGGACGTAATCACCAGGTATCGGCTTCATGACAAGGACTCGGGTTCCCCTGAGGTTCAGGTAGCGCTCCTCACCGAACGCATCAACCAGCTTGCCAAGCATTTCCAGGTGCACAAGAAGGACTTCGCGTCGCGGCGCGGACTATTGAAGCTCGTGAGCCAGCGGCGCAAGCTTCTCGACTACCTCAGGAACAACCGGATCGACAAGTACCGCGCCATCATCAAGGAGCTCAACCTCAGGAAGTAGCTCCGGTGCGCGCGTGCGCCGACGGGACGATCGAACGGATCCCGGCGGCGCCGTCCTGTATTCGCCGTTCGAATGGAGGCTCATTTTCGGATGATCAGAAAGAGTTGGCCGCTCGGCGGCAAAAATATCTTTTTCGAGACGGGCCGGATCGCGAGACAGGCGGACGGCTCCGTGCTCGTCGGCATCGACGCGACGGTCGTTCTCGTGACGGCGGTCGCCTCGAAGGACAGGGAAAGCGTTCAGGATTTCTTCCCGCTCACCGTCGAGTACCGCGAGAAATTCTACGCGGCCGGCAAGATCCCCGGCGGCTTCTTCAGACGCGAGGGACGGCCCGGCGAGAAGGAAACCCTCGGCGCCCGCCTCATCGACCGGCCGATACGGCCGCTCTTCCCCGACACCTTCCGGTTCGAGGTCCAGGTCGCGTGCAGCGTGCTCTCGAGCGACCAGCGGCAGCCCTCCGACGTGCTCGGCATCACGGGCGCCTCGCTCGCGCTGGCCCTCTCCGACATACCGTTCAGCACGATACTGAGCGGGGTCCGCGTCGGGCTCAAGGACAACAAATTCATCGTGAACCCGCTCTTCAGCGAGCTCGAAGAGGGGCTCATGGACATCGCGATCGCCGGCTCCGACGACGCGATCAGCATGGTCGAGGGCGGCGCGAAGGAAGTAAGCGAGGCGACCCTCGTCGAGGCGCTCGAGTTCGGCCACGAGCACATCAAGAAGATCAACGCCTTCCAGCGCGAGTTCCTCGCGGAGTGCCGGCTGAAGACGAAGCGCCCCTTCAAGGCCTTCGAGGTCGACAAGGCGCTCGAGGCGAAGCTCCGCGCCGATTACC
>JAGUZZ010000079.1:0-9643 GCA_020060525.1 bacterium
ACCGGCGACGCGTACCACATCACCTCCCCGGCCCCGGGCGGGGCGGGCGCCGTGAGCGCGATGCGCATGGCGCTCGCGACGGCGGGTCTCGAGCCCGGCGCGATCGACTACATCAACGCGCACGGCACCTCGACCGCCTACAACGACAAGACGGAGTCGGACGCGATCAACGCCGTCTTCGGAGAGAAGAGCCGCGTCAAGGTGAGCTCGACGAAATCGGTCCACGGCCACATGCTCGGCGCGGCGGCCGCGATCGAGCTCATCGTGTGCGTGAACGCGATGCGCGACGGGCTCATCCCCCCGACCATGAACCTCGACAATCCCGACCCCGAGTGCAACCTGAACCACGTGGCGAACGCCGCCGAGCGCGCGGAGCTGCGCGCCGTCATGAGCAACTCGTTCGGCTTCGGCGGCCACAACGTGTGTCTTCTCCTGAGGAGGTACGAGAAATAGCGATCGGGACGATCCCGACGAACCATATGAATCGACTCATAGAACGCATCATCGGCCTCATCCGGCGCCCGGCCCCCGCCGAAGAAAAGGGCTTCACCGATCTCGAACGGATCATCGGATACCGCTTCCGCGACCGCGAGCGCCTCGTCGAGGCGCTCACGCACCGCTCGACGCTCGGGGATCTGCGGCCCGGCGAAAAGCGGATCACGTACGAGCGGCTCGAGTTTCTCGGAGATTCGGTCCTCTCGCTCGTCACGAGCGACTTCCTCATGCGGAGCTTCCCCGAGGAGAACGAGGGGCAGCTCACGAAGAAGAAGTCCCTCATCGTGAGCAAGGGGGTGCTCACGAAGATCACCGAGGAGATCGGGGTCAAGCCGCATATCATTCTCAGCGAAAGCGCCGCGCGGGGCGGCGTGGCCGATCAGGACTCGGTCCTTACGGCGGTCCTCGAGGCGCTCATCGGCGCCATCTACCTCGACGGCGGCATGGAGCCGGCGAGAATCTTCGTCGAGACGACGATACTCTCCGACATCGACGAGTTCCTCGAGCACCGCGACCACATCAACTACAAGAGCCTGCTGCAGGAGTACAGCCAATCGCGCTTCCATACCTACCCGCGCTACGCCGTCCGCTCGACGGCGGGCCCCGAGCACGACAAGATCTTCGTCATCGAGGTCAAGGTGCGCGGCAAGGAGGTCGGCAAGGGCCGGGGGAAGAGCAAGAAGGACGCCGAGCAGATGGCCGCGAAAGAGGCGCTCCACATGCTCCGCAAGCATCGCTAGGAAGGACGAAAGCCGTGGGCGCGAAGAACAAGGCGATACGCGTTCCGTTCACCATCGGCGGCGATCCCGACGCCTGCTGCTCGGAATGCAAGCTCCCGTGCAGCCTCGAGGAGATGAGCGTCGACTGCCATCGCCGGTTCTTCCTGCAGGGCCTCACGAACTGCTCGTACTTCGCGTACGGATACTGCTTCCTCGTCGACCAGCCGGGGTGCGTGTTCGACAACGGCGGGCGGCACGACGAATACTGGCTTCATCTCTTGAACGCCTATTTCCACCGCACCGCCGAGGAATCCTCCGATCCGCAGTTCGACGCGCGCCGCGCCGAGGTGATCCGGCTCGTCGAGGAGCAGATCGAGGGCCGCGCCGTGTACCTCTGCCGCTACATCGAGGAATATTACAAGCAGATCATGGAGGCGGGCGGGGGGATCTCGGAGGAGATGCAGTCGCGCCTCGACGAGGCCTACCTCTCGCTGCTCAGGGGAATCTCCAGAAAGCCCGACTGACGCCCTAGAAGCGGTACGCTCCCGAAACGACGAACTCGACGACGTCCCGCTTCTCGGAGAAGAACGTCGCGCCGCCCGCGCCGTCGGTCGTCTTCTCGTAGCCGCCGAAGACGACGGCGGCGTCGAGAGCGAGCACCCGGTCGACGACCCCGCCGACCCCGAAGCTCCAGAACTGGCGCGCGCGCTCCGTCTCGAAGTCGGCGATCACGGAGAGCGGCGCGTCGTCGACGATGTAGGCGAGCTCCTCGACGCTCGAGAGTCCGAGCGGCACGTAGGCGTATCCGGCGCGGACGCTCACCGGGGCCATCGGAAGGCGGGCCTCGGCGCCCGCGCGGAAGCTCCACACGGCGTCGAGCACCTGCCGCTTGCCGGGATCGATCTCGCTGCGGATCGTGAGGCCGTTGTACTTCGTCTGCGAAAAGTCGCTGTAGGAGACGTCGGCGCCGACCGTGAGAAGGGGGAGCGTGAGCGCGAGACCGCCGCTCCATCTCATCGGCAGGGTGTAATCCTCCTCGATCAGGCCGAGCGCCGGGTCCGTCGTCCAGCCGCCCCCGCCCGTGTAGTCCCCCGTGTAGCTCGTCACGCCCTCGCCGTCGAGGGAGATCCACACCGGGCTCGTGAACGAGAAGCCGGCGCGAAGCGCCTCGGTGACGCGCACGAGAATGCCGACGTTGAAGCTCACGCCGTCGAGATCGAGCGAGACGTCGTCGCGCCAGAAGGCCTGCGAATCGGCGTCCGCGTAGTTGATCTCGTCGCCGAACTCGATCGACTCGTCCCAGATCGCGACGCCGCCCCCGACGGACACGCGGGGGGAGACGTCGACCCCGACGCCGAAGCAGTACTGGTAGAGCGTGCCGGTCTGGATGTACGCGTTCTCCACCGAGGCGGATAGGTCGGACAGGTAGGCGTTCTTGATCGACTCGAAGCTCGAGTTGCCGACCTGAAAGACCCCGAATCCGAGGACGAGGCTCCCGCGGTAGGTGGGGTACGGATACACGCCCGCGAGATGGCCGAGCGTCGTGCTCGAGTTCGACTGCGTCGAGGTGAACGGCCGGTGGAAGTTCGTGAGCTCGTCGCCGCGCTGGTGGAGGCTGAACGAGACTTCGTTGTCCCGGATCTCGACGAGCCCCGCCGGGTTGTAGAGGAGGGCGAAGACGTCGTCGCCCGCGGCCGTGTACGCGCCGCCCATCGCGACCGGGCGCGCCCCCGTGCCGGAAAGCGAGAGGAGGCCGAGCCGCTCGAGGGCGAGGCCCGCGAGGATCTGCCCGCGCACGAGGCACGGCGCGGCGACGATCGAAACGAGCAGCGAAAGTGCGAGCGTCAGGCGTACGCGCTTGTTCATGGGGTTTCCTTCTTCTTTTCGGGGGGTTTCTTGTCCTCGGCGTCGCCCGCCGCTTTTTCCGCGGCGTCGCGCCTCACGGGCGTCTTGGCGTCCGGGGCTACCTTCTTGATCGTCTCGGGGGGCTTCTCGCTCGATCCCTTCGAGTCGTCGCGCGTCCTCGCGTCCTTCGCGTCGCCGGTCGTCGAGCCGCCCGGCAGGGTGGGGCCGATGCCGCCGCCGCCGGCGCGCGCGGGCGTCGAGGGATCGATGGAACGGGACGGCACGACGACGTCCCGTTCGTCGTCCGCGACGGGCACATGGCGGAACGGACGGTGTCGCATGGGCGATACGTGGCAATCGCCGCAGTGCGAGACGATGACGATCTCCTGATCGTCGTCGAACTCGTACGCGTCGGATATGTCGGGATGCCTGAGCAGGGTATAGCAGCCGGTGAGCGAGACCGCGAGCGCCGCGACGAGAAGCGGCGCGAAATGTATCCGTTTGGCGAGGCTCATGATGCACTCTCCTGTATCCGTAGTATACGTCGCCCGCCGGGCCCTGTCAATTACATGCGGGGCGCGGGGCGCGGCATCGCGGCGCCGTTTGCGGGGCGCGGTATCGCGGCGCGCGCCGGCGCGCCGAATCATTTTGCCCGAAACGGGGCGCTTCGCTATACTGATACCATGAAGAAAACGGGATATTTCCTGAAATCGATCCTGTCGGCCGCTCTTCTCGCGGGGGCCCTCGTTTCGCGGCCGATCCGCGCGGAGGAGCCGTTCGACACGGGCGCCATCATCGCGTATCTCAAGGGAACATATCACGAAGCGCAAAGCGATTATCACGACGCCTATCAGTACTACCTGTACGCGTCGTCGCGTGAGCCGGGCAACACGCGCATCATGCTCCGTCTCGCGAAGGTCGCCGCGCAGGTCGGCGATTTCGAACGGGCGAAGGAGCACGCGGAACGTCTTCTCGAGAGCGGCGAGCACGGCACCGAGGCCCGTCTCATCCTCGCCGAGGTCGAGTACCGGCTGGGGAACACGACGCGCTCTCTCGCGATCCTCGACGAGCTCCGCGCGCGCGAGGACGCGCCGCTCTTCGAGGTCCTCGCCTTCTACGCGCGCGTCGCGCAGCAGGCGGGGAAGCGCGCGGAAGCGATCGCCGCGCTCGAAGAGGCCTCGGCGATCGACGGCACGGACGACTCCGTGTGGTACGACCTCGGGATCCTCCGCGCGGAGGCGGGGAAGATGGAGGAGGCGGCCGCCGCGCTCGGAAAGGCGATCGAGCGCAACCCCCGCCACGCCACGGCGCATCTCGCGCTCGCGCGCATCCACGCGGAGGCCGGCAGGCGCGCCGAGGCCAAACGCGAATACCGCGAAGCCCTCGAGAGCGATCCTCACTCGGGGAGCGCCGTCAAGGAGCTCTCCGACCTGCTGTACGAGGACGGCGAGTTCGTCGAGGGGGCCGCGCTCCTCGACCCGTTCTTCCGCGACGGCAAGCTCGAGGAGGGGGGCGAGCTCGTGTACGGCCGCTTCCTCTACCGCGCGGGGAGAACGGACGACGCGCTCGCGGTTTTCGGCAAGCTCCTCAGCACGATGGGAGACCGTCCCCCGATACTGCGCGTCATGGCCGAGCTTGAGACGGAGAGGGGCCGCTTCCGGACCGCGTTCGGATACGTCAAACGCCTGATTGCGGCCGAGCCCGGCCGCTTCGAGAACTACGTCGGCGCCCTCGTCATCCTCTTCGCGCCTCAGCGGGAACCCGCGTCGCCGGACGAGGCGGTCTCCGTCGACGAGGACGAAAAGCGGAAGTACCTCGACGAGGCGGCGCAGCGCGTGGCCGAGGATTCGGCAGAGAACAACTACCTCGTCGGCACGATCCTTCGCAAGGCCGGAGACACGGGTCGGGCGGAGCCGTTCCTGCTGCGCGCCGAGAAGCTCGATCCCGGGAACGAGGGAACGCTCCTCGAGCTCGCCGCCCTGTACTCCCGCACGGGACGCTACGACGAAGCGCTCCGGCGCGTCGTGCCGCTCTACAACCGCAACTCCGACGACGCCTCGCTCGCGAACTTCTACGGGTATATCCTCGCCGAGAAAGGCGAGAGCCTCGATCTCGCCGAGAAGCTCGTCTCGAAGGCGCTCGCCAAGGATCCGCAGAACGGCTACTATCTCGACAGCCTCGGCTGGATCCGCTTCAAGCAGGGGAACTCGCGCGCGGCCCTCGACATACTCCTCTCGGCCGCGGAGAAGGCCGGGGACGATCCGGTGATCTGGGAGCACATCGGGGACGCCTACGCCGAGCTCAAGGAGCGGGCGAAGGCGAGGGAGGCCTACCGCAAATCGCTCGAGCTCGATCCGAAGAGCCGCTCGGCCGCCGACAAGTTGAAGAAGCTCGGTGATCGATGAGAACACCGTCCGCGATATCGACGCTTCGCGTCGTCGTCGCAGCCGCCGCGATCGCGGCCTCCTCCTGCGCCGTCACGGGCAGGCGCGCCGCGCCCGTCCCGTGCGCCGACGAGCACCTCTCATGCCTTCCCTTCGGCGCTTCGGGGCCGGGGTGCGAGATCTCGGGCAGGGTTCGGATCGAGCTCCCGCGCTACCGGTTCCGCGGGCTCTGCCGCGTCGTTCACGCGGAGGGCGGCCGTCTGCGGATCGACTTCGAGCACTCGAGCCTCTTCGGAGCGGTCCGCGAGCGCATCACGATACTCGCGGGCGACAGTCTCGTCATATACCGCGAGGGGGGCGACCGCTCGATCGCGGGAGACGAGGCGCTCGATATCGTCGCCGAAGGGCTCGGCGAACGGATCGAGGCCGACGACCTCCTCTACGCGCTTCTTCTCGCGTTTCCCCGGTGCGCCGACGCCGCGGGCGCGTCGCTCGCGCGCGGCGGCGGCGGATACGAGTTCCGGGGGAGCTGGCGGGGGAGAGAGATCGAGCTTCGATGCGACGGGGAGAAGGGGGCGAGGTCCTTCGAGCAGCGCTTCACGGGGAGCGGCCGCCGGTATATTTTGCGCTACGAGGGGCTCGTTCCGGCCGGGGAGAGGCGCTACCCCCGGCATATCAGGCTCTCGCGGGAGGGCGGCCCCGAGAAGATTAGCATGGAAGTCATTGAAATAAAAACAGTTGCTCCAGACTCGCTGGAGTTCTATATCGGGTAACGAGGCCGCGCCTCGGGGCCGCCGCCCCGGCCCGGGCCGGTTGCCCGGCTCCTGGGGGCGCCACCCGGCCGTGCGCCGGGCGGCCGACGGCTCCATAAAAGGGCGCCGCGCCGGAACTTTCGCCGCGCCGGAGTGTATCAAAATATGACCGATACGAAGAACGGAGACGACGGATTGAACAGACCCACCGAACTGCCGTCGCGGGACATCGATCTTCGCGAGCTCACGGACGAGGAGCTTATGCTGCTCGTGCAGGAGGGTCGAAGCCGCGCCTACGACGTTCTCGTCGCGCGGTACAAGAACCGTCTCTTCACCTATCTCTTCCGCCTGCTCAACGATCGCGACGAGGCGGAGGAGTTCGCGCAGGAGACCTTCGTGAAGGCGTACATACACGCGGAGAAATACCGGACCGTCGCGCGGTTCTCGACGTGGCTCTACACGATCGCGACGAACCTCGTGAGAAACCGCATCCGGGCCTCCAAGAGGCGCCCCGCGACGGTGAGCCTCTGGTCCGAGAACGCGGGCGGCGAGGAGGACGGGAAGTGGATCGACGTGCGGGACGATTCCCAGCGGCCCGACGACGACTTCGAGCGAGCGGACGTGCGGGGGATCGTTCAGGGCGCCATCGGGCGGATACCGGAGAAGTACCAGTCCCCGTTCGTGCTCCGCGAGATGAGCGAGATGAGCTACGAGGAGATAGCGGCCGTGACCGGTCTCAAGCTCGGCACGGTTCGCTCTCGCATAAACAGGGGGCGGGCGCATTTCAAGCGGAGCGTCGCCCCGTTCGTGAACGGCAGGGATTGCACGCTAAAGGGGAATGGAAAATGAAATGCACGAAAGCGCAGGAGCTGTACTACGCGAGCAGGGACGGATTTCTCGACGAGTCGGGGCGCATGAGGCTCGCCGAGCATCTCGCGAGCTGTCCGTCGTGCGCCCTCTTCGTCAAGGAGACTGACGCGTGTCTCGGCGTGCTGCGCGATCTGCCCGAGCTTTCGCCCTCCGAGGGCTTCGAGTGGAACGTGAAGCGCCGCATACACGAGGAGCGCAACAGGCTCGGGCTTCGCGAAGGCGCCTCGATCGGCGCCGCGAGACGCTGGATGCCCTCCTTCGCGCTCGGCGCAGCGGCCGCCGCGGTGGTCGCGGTCGCCGCGATCTTCGCCTTCGGCCGGTTCGGCGCGCCCGAGACCTCCGCGCCCACGGTGGCGCGCAGCGGCCGTCCCTCGGGAACCGTGTCCACGGGCTACGTGGATCAGGGGGCCTACTTCGATTACGCGCCGGGGGGAGGCTACGCCGCGCCGCGGATGGTTTCCGACAACGTCATCTCCATCGGAACGGGTCCCGAAGCGGCTGAGGAGTCCGCGTTCAGGTTCGTCTCCGGCTCGCGCGAGGATTCGCTCATGCGGGAGAACGAGCTCCTGCGGCGCCGGATCGACGGGCTCGAGCGGCGCATGATCCTGCTCCAACAGGCGCTCGAGCGCGAACGCGCGCAGCGGCTCAATTTATCCTTGCCCTGACGGCGCCCCGCCTCTATTGTTTCATCGGGGTGATCGACCGATGAAACATGCGATGATTCAGCGCTCTCTTCTCGTCCTCCTGTGCCTCGCCGCGGTCTCGTGCAAGGGCCGCGAGGCGTACCTTTCGCCGCCCGCGGGCTCGTACAGCAACGTCGTTCTCGTCACCGAAACGGGGACGATCGAGGGGCCCTCGGAGACGATGGTCCGCACGCTCCAGCACGAGATCGATTTCTACACGCGCACGGAGAACCAGTTCAACGTGAAGATCGTTCCCGCCTCGCGGCTCGAGGCCGAGCTCCCCGCAAAAAACATGGTGCTCTTCGGAATCGTCAATCAGGGGAGGATCGGAAGCTACATCCAGCGCTTCATCGGCGACGAGGCCGTGGGGAGCGTGCTCGCCGGCCGCGCGAGCGTCTTCAAGAAGATGGATTACCCCGTGACGGGCCAGCTCACGCTCATCGTGACCGCGGCGTCGGCCGACGATCTCGAGCGGACGGCGGTCTCGGAGGGCGAGCTCATCCGCGGGATCATCGAAGAGGAGAACCGCGAGCGGCTCCGCGATTTCCTCCTCCGCACGGAGAACGTCGACCTCGGGAAGCTGCTCCGCGCGAAATACGGCTTCACGCTCCGCGTGCCGATGGACTACACGCTCAATCAGGAGCGTCCCGACGTCCCCGGCGTCGAGCTCATCAACCCGACGCCGAACCGGATGCTCGGCGTCTCGTGGCGCGCCTTCGACCGCGGCGAGGCCACGCTCGCCGATTCGACCGCGCTCTACCGCGTCCGCGAGGATTACGCGTTCCGGATGTACGACAAGGACGTCATGCGCCGCGATCTCGCGAAGTTCCGAGAGACGAAGCTCGGCCCCTATCCGGCCGTCCGCATGGACGGCTACTGGGAGAACAGCGTCGGCGACTACGGCGGCGCCTTCGTCACGTTCTTCCTCGTCGACCGCGTCAAGTCGCGCCTGTGGCTCGTCGACTGCGTCGTGTTCGCGCCGGGAGCGGACAAGAACGAGCCGCTGCGCGAGCTCTACGCCGTCGCCGAGACGTTCCGGCTCTAGCGATTCGCGGCTCTTGACAGCGCGCGCGCGGCTCTGCTAGCTTCTCCCTATCGGGGACCCGATCCCATCGAAAGGAACGGCGGCATGGGCGGAACCATGAGCGAAGAGCTCCAGAGCCTCATCGAGCGCTACAACAGGTCGGGCGAGTCGCGCCTCTTCGCGCCGCTCGCCGACGCGTACCGCAAGCAGGGCGACACGGCGAAGGCGATCGAGATCCTCGAGAAGGGGCTCGAGCGGTTCCCCGAGTACGCGAGCGGGCGCGTGATCCTCGGAAAATGCTTCTACGACACGGGCGCCACGGAGCGCGCGAAGGCGGAGTTCCGCCGCGTGCTCGAGCTCGACGCTGAGAACATGGTCGCGCTGAAATTCCTCGGGGACATCATGCTCGCCGAGGACCGGCGCGCGGAGGCCGCGGAATGCTACCGGCGGCTGCTCGCCATCGATCCGAAGAACGAGGACGCGGCGCGCTCGCTCAAGGAGTCCCAGCCCCTCTTCGCCGTCAAGGAGATAAACCTCGCCGACGGGAAGACCGCCCGCGACGAGCGCCCCCGCGATCTCGCGACGATGACGCTCGCCGGGATCTACGCGGCGCAGGGGTACTACAACAAGGCGCTCGCGATCTACCGCGACGTGCTCGCTCGCGAGCCCGGCAACCGCGAGGCCAGGGACATGATCGCGAGGATCGAGGGAAAGCTCGGCTCGAGCCCCGCCCCGCAGGGCGAAGAGGGGGAGGAGCCCATCCTTTCGATCTCCCTCGACGACGTGGGGGACGACCTCGCGGCGAACACGGTCGGCCGCGGCGGCTCCGAGGCCTCGGTGCGCGCGGAGCTTCCACGCGAAGCGGCCGGCG
>JAGUZZ010000294.1:0-4132 GCA_020060525.1 bacterium
GACGGTCTACGATTCGGGAGGATTCAAGGTCGGATTCATGAGAAAAAAAGAGATCTGGAACGCCGGGAGCGTCGATCTCGACGTCGCCTACGCGCGCAACTACGGCACCTACATCACCGAGGCGCGGAAGCAATACTGGGAAGTCAACTCGGCGGTCAATCTGAAGTTCTAGGAGGAACGCGATGAAAAGCGGACTACTCGCCGCGGCTCTCGTTTTCGCGACGCTGTCGGCGCCGGGGTGCATCTTCAACCCGCGCGACGCCGAGCCGCCGGACACGGAGGAGCAGGATCCCTGGATCGTCCCCAACACCGCGAAGGACGTGTTCCTCAATCTGACGAGCGGATTCGCGTCGAACAAAAACTCGAACTTCGAGCGGAGCCTCGATCCGGTGTTCCATTTCTATCCGCGTCCCGAGGACGAGACGAACCTCGGCTCCGCGGTGTTCGCGGACTGGACGAAGGACGTCGAGCTCTCGTGGCTCACGAGGGTCAAGGAAGTGTACGCGGGCGAGAGGACGGTCCAGTTCGGCGACGACGAGGGGCGCTTCGCCTACGAAGACATCCAGGTCGGAACGGCGACGTTCGAGGGGCAGTATCTCATCACCCTCGATCCGGGGGACGGGAGCGACGTCGAGACCTACGCGGGGATCGCTCGCTTCATCGTCGTTCAGGGCACGCTGGGCTGGGTGCTCACCGAGTGGCGGGACCTCGACGTGAACGGCAACTTCGCGACCTCGGGATATCTGCGGGGAACGCTTCGGCCCCTGTGACCGGATACCGGCATAGTAGTTGCAAATAAGATATACCGAACGAAATTGCCGTCTTGATTGTTTCGCGCGGATATGCTATTCTTCCGCAAGGAGGTAGAGTATGCGGAATACGCCTGCGATGAAGCTTCTATGCCTTTTGCCGCTCCTGTCGCTCCTTGCGGTCTCGGGATGCATTCTGTCCCCGGAGGAGGATCCCACTCCGCCGGATCCGACGGACAACTTCAAGCCCCTGACCGACAAAGAGAACGTGATGTATAACCTCGTGCAATCGTACAAGTTCACGGACATCGAGAAGTATCAAGAGCTCCTGCATCCCGACTACATCTGGCGCAACCAGGAAACGGATGTGACCGAGGGCAAGGTGCCGAGCGAGTTCTACACGAGAGATCAGGATATTCAGGGCACGCTCGGTCTGTTCAAGGCGAAGCAGGGCACGCATCAGGATCCGAGCGCGGTCGTGGACGCCCTCGAGCTCACGATCCAGCCGGGATCGTGGCAGCAGATTACGGAGGTCGACGGCTCGCCGTGCGAGGACTGCTGGGAGACCTCGCGCATCTACGAGATCAACGTGGTGACCCCGACCAAGACGTATTACGGAAACGATCTGGTGAAGTTCATCGTGGTCTCCGTGACGGAGGGCGGAAAGACGCTCTACAAGCTCCGCCGGGGCGACGATATACTCAGCAACTAGCGGCTTTCGAGTTTCTCGTCGAAAGGGAAGGAAGCGCATGCTTTCTCGGGGAAGCGCGCGCGCCGCGGCCGTCGCGGCCGCCCTCGGACTTTTCTTTCTCTCGGGCTGCATCCTCGGGACGGACGAGGACGACAAGCCCAAGGAGCCCACGCCCGATTATCGCCCCCTCACCGACAAGGACAATGTGATCCACAACCTCATCGAATCGTACAAATGGTGCGATATCGAGGAGTACGAGAAGCTCCTGCATCCCGATTACGTCTGGCGCAATCAGGAACGGGACGTCGTGATGGGAGGGTTGCCCGAATATTTCACGAGGGACGAGGATCTCGCCTCCACGGGCAACCTCTTCAAGGCGAAGTCCGGCACGCATCCCGATCCGCTCGTGATAGTGAACGCCCTCAATCTCGTCATCCAAGCCGGCGCATGGCAGGGAATAACGGAGATCGACGGCTCGCCGTGCGAGGATTGCTGGGAGACGACGCGCCTCTACGAGATCGCCGTCGTTTCCCCGGCGATGACGCTGTACGCGGACGATTACGTGAAGTTCGTCGTCGTCCCCGTAACGGAGGGCGGAAAGACGCTCTACAAGATCCGCCGCGCAGACGATATCCACGCCGATTGACTTTCCCCTCCCCCTGAACCTATAGTAACGATGCCGCGGCAACGTTCAGGCGCCCGGCGGCGTCTGCGCCCGGCGTAACTATGGCGAGAAAGAAATCGCAGGACATACTCGCCCGCGCGGCGATCGCGCTCGCGATCGTTTTCATCGCGGCGCTCGCCTTCTACCGCTACCTCAAGACCGAGCCGGGGAGGGTCTTCCTCGTCGATGTCGGCGTCTCGAGCGCGTACGAGGGCGTTCAGGCCGGGATGGAGCGGCGGATCGTGCGCGTGCTTCGCCGCCACGGCGTGCTGAGCAAGCAGATCCGCATCGCGGACGAGGAGGAGCCCGGCGCCGGCCGCGTGCGCCTCATCCGCGCCGAGGCGCCACCCGACGCCTCTCTCGTGCAGATCAACGTCGCGCTCGTCCGCTCCGCCCGCGCCGCGGGCGGCACGGTGCATTCCTGCCGCGAGGGCAAGGACGGGAGCATCATCACGATGGAGATCGGCACGAAGCGCGCCGTCACTCACCGGTGCGTCATCAAGAAAGGCTCCGAGCGCCAGCATTACGCGCAGGCCGCGGTGAAGCGCTCTCCGGTGGTCGCCGTGTGCATCGACGACTTCGGCTTCTTCAACAACGCGCTCGTGCGCGAGCTGCTCGAGCTCGATTTCCCCCTCACGATATCGATCATCCCGGGTCTTCGCCACTCGGAGCGCATCGCGCGAGCCGCCGTCGAGGCGGGCAAGGACGTCCTCTGCCACCTCCCGATGGAGGCGGAGAAGGAGTCGTGGGACGCCGGCGAGATCCCGCTCATCCGCGTCTCGATGAAGCCCGCCGATATCGAGAAGGCGGTCGTCGACGCCCTCGCGACCGTCCCCGGCGCCGTCGGCATGAACAACCACATGGGATCGGCGGCGACGGCGGACCGGAAGGTCATGGAGACGGTGCTCAGCGTCTGCCGCGCGCGGGGGCTCTTCTTTCTCGACAGCATGACGACGCCGCGCTCGGTCGTGCGCGAGACCGCGCGCGGGACCGGAACGATGGAGGCGGGGAACGACCTCTTCCTCGACCACGGCGAGGGCACGACGCGCGAGAACATGCAGAAGCTTCTCTCGATCGCGGCCCGCCGCGGCACGGCGATCGGCATCATCCACGTGCGCAAGGAGACGCCGGCGGAGCTTCGGTGGATGGCGGACGAGGCCCGCAAAGAGGGGATAGATTTCGTGACGGTACGCCAGATCATGGCGAGACAGGCGATGACGGTAGCCGAAGGAGGAACGCGGTGACGAGAATGCGGCTCGGAGTCAACATCGATCACGTCGCGACGCTTCGCGAGGCGCGCAAGGCGACGGAGCCCGATCCCGTGACCGCCGCGATGATGGCGGAGCAGGGGGGCGCCGACCAGATCACCTTCCACCTGCGCGAGGACCGGCGGCACATCCAGAACCGCGACGCGCGCCTCATCAGCGAGCTCGCGCAGACGCGCGTCAACATGGAGATGGCGGCGACGACCGAGATGCAGGAGATAGCGCTCGCGCTCCGGCCCGACTCGGTGTGCCTCGTGCCCGAGCGGCGCGAGGAGGTGACGACCGAGGGCGGGCTCGACCTGCTCCACGCGGGGGACCGCGTCGGCCCCGTCGTGAAGGCGCTCCGCGAGGGCGGGATCGAGGTTTCGGCCTTCCTCAACCCCGACTCCGCCCAGATCAAGGAGGCGGCGAGGCTCGGCTTCGACGCGGTCGAGATCCACACGGGGGAGTATTCGCGCGCGGGACGCGCCGAGGTCGACCGGACGCTCCGCGCGATCCGCGACGCCGCGAACGCGATCGTGAAGCAGGGCATGCACGCGCACGCGGGGCACGGCCTCACGTATCACAACGTGCAGGCAATCGTCGCGATCGGGGAGATCGAGGAGCTCAATATCGGCCACAGCATCCTCGCGCGCGCCGTCTTCGTCGGGATCGAACAGGCGACCCGCGAGATGGCGGCGCTGCTGCGGCGGTGACTTCGATTCATGAAAGGAGGCTCTCCATGGGAGACGGCGGGAAAAACTGGTGCGGGGGCGGGAACGGC
>JAGUZZ010000044.1:0-4390 GCA_020060525.1 bacterium
GGCCGGGGGCGGGCCGGCGGGCGGCGCGTCCGGCCGGAAGGACGGGGAGGATCGATGACGATATACCAGTACGCCGTCGCGGCCGTTTTCGGCCTCGCCGCCGGGAGCTTCATGAACGTCGTCGTCCACCGTCTGCCGCGCGGCCTCTCCGTCGTGCGGCCCCGGTCGTTCTGCCCGCGATGTCGCCGGCCCGTGCATTGGCGCGAGAACGTGCCGGTTCTGAGCTGGCTCGCGCTCCGCGCCCGGTGCGCGGGCTGCGGCGCGCCGATATCCGTTCGCTATCCTATCGTCGAGGCCGCGGGCGGAGCGCTCGCCGTCGCCGCTGGGGCGCGATTCGGCTTCACCGTCGACGCGGCGTTCGCCTACGCCTTTCTCATGGCGCTTCTCGCGATCACCCTCATCGACTGGGACTTCAGGATCATCCCGGACGGCATCAGCATCCCGTTCATCGCGGCGGGGCTCGCGTGGAGCGTCGCGAGTCCGCGGCTCGGTCTCGCCGAGTCCGCGCTCGGCGCCCTCGCCGGAGGCGGGAGTCTTCTCGCGATCGGCGAGATCTACCGGCTCGCCCGCAAGGCCGAGGGGATGGGGGGCGGCGACGTGAAGCTCATGGCGATGATCGGCGCCTTTCTCGGCGTGCGTCTCGTCCTGCCCGTCGTTCTCATCGCCTCGCTCGCGGGCTCGATCTACGGCCTCGCGCTCGTCCGCGGGGGGCGCAGCGGCAGGACGGCGGTGGCGTTCGGATCCTTCCTCGCGCCTGCCGCGGCCGTCTGTCTGTTCGCCGGCGAGTCGCTCGTTTCGTGGTATCTCGGATCCTTCTGATTTCTTGGCACTTTGCACGCGAATCGTACAATGCAATCCGGCGCGCCGGGCGCGCTTCGACGGGCCGTCTCGATAACACCTTGCCATTGAACGAATTGACGCGAAGGGGGCAGGGTGGGCGTTGGCACGCTGCTTGCGTGTCCGAGCGTTTCGAGGAGATAGGACCACTCGGTACAGGGGTGTGCCGATACCGGTTTCCGGACATTACACAACGAAAGCCTGATCGATTTCAGGCGCGGTATCTGACAAAGGTTGGTGCGAGCATGATCTCTTTACCGTTCCTCAAGCGGAAGGGCTCCACGGTGGGACTCGACATCGGTTCGAGCCTCATCAAGGTCATCGAGATCGACCATTCGGGCGCTCGTCCGGCGCTCACGCGTTTCGGTCTCCACAGGCTCGCCCCCGAGGCCATCGTCGAGGGCGAGATCATGGACCGCGACCTCGTGATCGACGGCATCAAGCAGTGCATGGAAGAGGCGGGCGTCACGGCGACCTCGGTCGTCGCCGCCATATCCGGGCGCGCCGTGATCGTGAAGAAAGTCGTCATGGACAAGATGTCGGCGCAGGACGCCCAGGAGGCGATCTTCTGGGAGGCCGAGCAGCACGTCCCGTTCGACATCGACGACGTCTGCCTCGATTTCCAGATCCTCAAGGAGGACACCGGCGCGAACCAGATGGAGGTGCTCCTCGTCGCGGCGAAGAAGGACATGGTCAACAACCACGCGAGCCTCATCCGCGACGCCGGGCTCACCCCGGTCGTTCTCGACGTCGACTCCTTCGCCGTGCAGAACTGCTTCGAGCAGGGCCGCGACGGCGACGGCGACGCCGATTCGAAGCGGGTGATCGGGCTCGTCAACATCGGAAGCGACGTCACGAACATCAACATCATTCAGGACGCGAGCCCGCACTTCACGCGCGACATCAGCGTCGGAAGCAACAATTTCGCCGAGATCATCCAGAAGGAGCTGGGCGCCGACCACGACGAGGCGCACGCCATCGTCTCCGGCAAGCTCGGCGACCACGATCCCGCGAAGGTCAAGGAGCTCATCCGGCAGGGATCCAGGGACCTCTCGCTCGGCATCGAGCGGAGCGTCTCCTTCCTCAAGGCCGCCGGCGACGCCGACGCCATCGACGAGGTCGTCCTGAGCGGCGGCGGCGCGAACATTCCATTCCTCAAGGATATTCTGGCCGAAAAGCACGGCATCGCGATTTCGATACACAATCCCCTCGCCGGCATCGAGTGCCGCGACGGCGTGTTCGGCGAGCACGAGGCCGAGATCGACACGATCGCTCCGCTGCTGACGGTGGGCATCGGTCTCGCACTGAGAAAGGCGGGAAGAGAATGATAAAGATCAACCTGCTTCCGCGCGAGGAGCGGATCAAGCGGCGCGAGTTCAAGCTCCCGCAGGTCTCGACCGTCTGCATGGTCGGCGGCGTGGCGCTTTTCGCCGCGGCGATCCTCGTGACGGGGTTGGCTCAGCAGCAGAAGATCCATTCGCTCAAGAGAAAGATCGCCGTCGCGACCGAGGAATCGCGGAGGCTCGCCCCGCAGCTCGCGAAGATCAAGGAGATCACGAGGGAGCGCGAGGAGGTGGACCGTCGGCTCGGCATCATCGCCGACCTCGACCGGTTCCGCTATTACCGGGTGAAGCTCCTGAACGACGTCAGCGTCAGCCTTCCCTCGAACTGCTGGCTGACCGGCTTCGCCGAAATGACCCCCAACCAGTTTTCCATCGACGGCGTCGCGTTCTCGAACTACACGGTCGCCGACATCATGACGAATCTCGAAACGTCCCCGACCGTGACCAAGGTCGACCTCACCGTGGCGGAGAAGGGGAAGATCAAGGAACGAGAGGTCATGAAGTTCAAGCTCGTCGCGAATGCCATGCCGCAGTAGCGGCGGGAAGAGAGGTCGAACCACCATGGCCATGGATTTCAAGGATCCCGCGGTACAAAAAGGAATCATCATCGGGATACTCTGCGCGATGATCGGGTACGTCTATTTCTTCACCTCGTTCATGCCGTTTTTCCATCACCCGATGCGCGCCCAGATCGTATCCCTCACGTCGGAGTACGAGAAGATGAGCGCCGAGCTCGAGAAGGCCCGCCGCATGGTCGGCAACCTGCCGAAGCTCGAAGCGGAGTACGACCGGCTCCACGAGAAATGGGTCGCCGCCCAGGGGCTCCTGCCCGCCGAGAAGGAGGTCGCCGATCTCCTCCGGAAGGTGACGCGCATCGGAAGCCAGGCCGGCGTCGATTTTCTGCTCTTCGAGCCGAGGCCGCAGGTGCCGCGCGAGTTCATCACCGAGAATCCGGTGCGGGTGAAGGTGCGCGGCGAGTACCACCAGCTCGGCATTTTCCTGTCGAAGGTCGCGAATCTCGACCGCATCGTGAACGTCTCCGACATCGCCGTGAAGGCGGTCGAGAAGACGGGAAACACGAAGGACGACAGGGCGCTGCGCAGCTATACCATCGAAGCGGAATTGACGCTCACGGCGTATACGCTCGTGGAAGGGGGTGCGACGACCAATGAGAAGCAAGCCGGGACGACTCCGCAGAAGGCCGACGAGAATTCCTGAGGTCGCGTGGAAGGTCCTCTGGGTGCTCGCCGCGGCGGGCATCGTCGCAGGGGCGCCGCACGCAGCGCGCGCGGAGGAAAGCGCGCCGGCGAAGGCCGCGGAACCGACGGCGGCCGCCGTCGCGGTGGATTCGCTCCACGCCGACGGCGTGACGTTGCGCGAGAAGGTCTACTACTACCAGGCCTTCAACCAGCGCGATCCCTTCGCGAGCCTCATCGCCGGAGAGTTCGAGGAAACGGGCGAGCTCGACATCGTCGACGTCTACGCGGTGCGGCTCGTCGGCGTCCTCTCGGGCGGCAAGGCCAGGTTCGCAATGCTCGAGGACAACAACGGCTATGCCTACATCGTGAAGGCGGGCGATCCGGTCCGGAACGGCAACGTCGTTTCGGTCACCGATCGGTCGCTCGTCGCGCGAGTCACGGTATTCGGTCAGACAAGTACGGTAACCCTCCGCTTGGAGGAGAGAAAGAGCAAAGGAGAATAGCGATGCACGGGATCAGACGAATGGTGATAGCCGGTTCACTCCTCGTGCTGCCCTTGCTGGCCCTGTCCGTGGGCGCCGCCCAGAACGAGATCTACGGCGTGAACGTCGTCCCGGGTGAGGGCATCGTCCGCATCGAGATCAGCAAGGCGGGGGACGTGACCTTCAACGCGTTTATGATGAACGAGCCCGACCGGCTCGTCGTCAACTGCGTCGGCGCGGTCTACAACGTGCCGTGGCAGGAGAAAACGGTCCAGAGCTCGCTCGTGAACAAGGTTCGCACGAGCCAGTTCCAGGTGGATCCGCTGGTCATAAGCCGCATCGTCGTCGATCTCGCCTCTCCCGCGGAGTACCGTATGTACGCCGAGGGCACGAAGCAGATCGTCGAGATCACGTCGCGCGAAGCCGCGGCGCCGGTTCACGAGGCCGCGGAAACGGTTCGGCTGCTCGAGCCCGTGAGCGTTCCGGCGCCGGCGGCCCCGAAGGCCGAGCCGGCGAAGCCGCTCGTTCA
>JAGUZZ010000303.1:0-12003 GCA_020060525.1 bacterium
GAGCCGCCGCCGCGGGGTCGCGGGCCGAGCCTCGCTCGCGGCCCCGCCCCGGAAATGCCCGTTGCGGGGCCGTTCGCGAGCTGATACACTGAACGTTTGACCTTTTTGCGGGGGCGAAGCGATGGGCACGGACCGGATCGTCATACGCGGGGCGCGGCAGCACAACCTCAAGAACATCGATCTCGAGCTCCCGAGACGGCGCATCATCGTCGTCACGGGGGTCTCCGGTTCCGGGAAGTCCTCGCTCGCGTTCGATACGATCTACGCGGAGGGGCAGCGGCGGTACATCGAATCCCTCTCGACGTACGCGCGCCAGTTTATCGAGAAGCTCGAGCGCCCCGACGTGGACGACATCGCCGGCATCAGCCCGACGATCGCGATCCGGCAGAAGAACACGGTGACGAGCGCGCGCTCGACCGTCGGAACGGCGACCGAGATATACGACTATCTCCGGCTGCTCTTCGCCCGCGTGGGAAGGATCGTCTGCCCGAAATGCGGGATCGAGGTGCGGTCGCATACGCCGAGCGAGGCGGCGCTCGAGGCCGTCCGGATCTTCGACGGCCGGCTCGCGAATTTCGCGGCTCCGCTCGGCGCGACGAGCCCCGCCGAATGGAAGGCGCGGCGGAGCTACTACCTCTCGCGCGGTTTCACGAGGCTCCTCGTCGGAGACGACGTCGTCCGCGTCGACGAGTTCGCCCCCGCGGGATCCGCGAAGCTCGAGCTCGCCGTTCTGCTCGACCGGCTCGAGGCGACCGAGGCGAACCGCTCGCGGATCGCGGAGGCGGTCGAGCTCGCCTATCGCGAATCTGGAGCGGTCGACGTTTCGGAGGCGTCCGGCGGCGGCCGGCGCCGGTTCACCCAGTCCCCCGTCTGCTCGACGTGCGCCGCCGCCTTCGAGGCGCCGACCCCGCTCCTCTTCTCGTTCAACAGCCCTTCGGGGGCTTGTCCCGATTGCCACGGCTTCGGCGACCGCATGGAGTTTTCGGAGGATCTCATCGTTCCGGACAAGCGGCGCACGCTCGAGGATCGCGCGATCGATCCGTGGTCGCGCGAGCGGTTCATGTATTTCCACCACAAGATGCTCGATTTCTGCCGAGGCAAACGCATCCCGGTGAACGTTCCGTGGGTCGATCTCCCGGCGCGCTCGCGCGCGCTCGTGCTGGAAGGAGAGGGGCGCTATCTCGGCGTCATGCGCTTTCTCGAGAAGCTGCGGGAGAAGAGCTACAAAAAGGGGCACCGGTTCTTCACGAGGAGATACATGGCCTTCACCACGTGCCGCACCTGCCTCGGCGGACGCCTCAGGCGCGAGGCCTACGACGTCCGTATCGGCGACCGGACGATCCGGGACCTCGGCCGCATGATTCCGGCGCGGATTCTCGACGAGCTCTCCGGCGTCAGGTTCACGGAGGAGGAGGCCTTCGTCGCGCGCGACGTCATCGCCGAGCTTTCGGCGCGCCTGCGGTTCATGGTCGACGTCGGTCTCGGGTACCTGACGCTCGACCGTCTCACGCGCACGCTTTCGGGGGGGGAGGCGCAGCGGATAAACCTCGCGAACTCGCTCGGCGCGAACCTCGTCGACGCCCTGTACGTTCTCGACGAGCCATCGATCGGCCTTCACGCCGCCGACAACGAGCGGCTCGTCTCGGTGCTCCGGCGTCTGCGCGAGCTCGGCAACACCGTGATCGTCGTGGAGCACGATCCGGATATCGTCGCCTCCGCCGACTGGCTCGTCGACCTCGGCCCCGGTCCGGGGAGCCGAGGCGGCGAAGTGCTGTTCAGCGGAACGGTCGAGGATGCGCGGACGGCGGACGCGCCGCTCTCCAAAACGATCGCGTGGCTCTTCCGCGGGGGGGCGGGCGGCCGGCGGCGCGGGAAAAAGCGCCCGAGCGCCGGAGCGATCGAGCTCTCGGGGGTCGCCGAGCACAACCTCAAGGGGATCGACGTCCGGTTTCCGCTCGGAGCCGTGACGTGCGTGACGGGCGTCTCGGGCTCCGGCAAGAGTACGCTCGTCGTCGACGTGCTGCACGGCGTCGTATCGAAGGATCCGCTGTCGGCGGCGCATCTGAGGCTCCGCGGCTGGAAGGTCACGGGACGCCTCGACCGGGTGATGCTCGTCGACCAGAGCCCGATCGGCGTTTCCCCGCGGTCCAACCCCGTCACTTATATCAAGGCGTTCAGCTTCATCCGCGACATATTCGCCGCGGAGCCCCTCTCCCGCAGGCGAGGATACGATCCGGGACGATTCAGCTTCAACAAGGCGGGAGGGCGGTGTTCCCGCTGCCAGGGCGCCGGATTCCGCAAGGTCGAGATGCATTTCATGGCGGACGTGTTCGTGCCGTGCGAGGAGTGCGAGGGACGCCGGTTCAACGCGGAGACCCTCGACGTGCTCTACAAGGGAAAAACGATCGCGGAAGCGCTCGACATGACGATCGACGACGCGATCCTTTTCTTCGACGGATCGCCCCAGCTCGGCGAGAGGCTCTGGATCCTCTCGAAGGTCGGACTCGGATATCTGACGCTCGGCCAGCCGTCGAACACCCTCTCCGGCGGGGAAGCGCAGCGGATCAAGATCGCCCGCGAGCTCGTCGATTCCCCCGGCCAGCGCAACCTTTACATAATGGACGAGCCGACGACGGGGCTGCACATGAGCGACGTCGACCGGCTTCTCGGCGTTCTCGACGATCTCGCCGCGGCGGGGCACACGATCGTCCTCATCGAGCACAACATGGAAGTGATCCGGTGGGCCGACATGATCGTCGACCTCGGACCCGGCGGCGGCGACGACGGCGGGGAGGTTATCGCTTGTGGTCCGCCAGAGAGCATCGTACAATCGGAGCGATCGATAACCGGCAGACACCTGGCCGCGTACCTCGGGAAGTACGGAGGAACTCCCTCATGAGAATCCTCGTGACGGGCGGAGCGGGATACATCGGAAGCGTCGTCACCGAGCATCTCCTCGGCGCGAAACACGACGTCGTCGTCGTCGACAACCTCTCGACGGGCCACCGCGGGGCCGTCGATCCGCGTGTCGCCTTCCGCGAGGGGGACCTGCTCGACGGCGGATTTCTCGAGCCGGCGCTCGACGGCGTCGACGCGGTGTGCCATTTCGCGGCCTTTTCGCAGGTCGCCGAGTCGGTCGCCGACCCGATCAAGTATTACCGCAACAACGTCTCGGGCGCGATCTCGCTGCTCGCCGCCATGAGGACGAAGGGCGTGAAGTACTTCCTCTTTTCGTCCTCCGCCGCCGTCTACGGGGAGCCGGATTCGACCCCCATCCCCGAGGACGCCCCCGCGCGGCCGCTCAACGCGTACGGCAACACGAAGCTCGGCATCGAGCGGCTTCTCGCCGATTGCTCCGCGGCGTGGGGGCTTCGATCGCTGGCGCTGCGCTACTTCAACGCCGCCGGAGCGGGGGAGCGCTGCGGCGAGGATCATCGTCCCGAAACGCACCTCATCCCGCTCGTCCTCGACGTCGCGATGGGAAGGCGGGACGAGCTCGTCGTCTACGGCAACGACTATCCGACCCCTGACGGAACCTGCGTGAGGGATTACATCCACGTGAAGGATCTCGCGACGGCGCATCTCGTCGGCCTCGAAAAGCTCGTCGCCGGCCACGCCGGCGTTCTCAACCTCGGGAACGGGACGGGGTTCAGCGTGCTCGAAGTCATCAGGGCCGCCGAACGCGTGACGAAGCGCACGGTGCACTACCGGATCGGCGAGCGCCGGCCGGGCGATCCGGCCGTTCTCGTCGCCTCCTCCGCGGAGGCCGAGCGGGTGCTCGGCTGGAAGCGGTTTCATCCGGGGATCGAGGAGATCATACGGGACGCCTTCGCGTGGAAGAAGCGCCATCCCGACGGCTACGAGTCCTAGAATCCTCTGGAAAATTTCCAGCCAGCCCATAATCCGCGCATCCATCGCCGCCGTTTCCGCGTCGATCAGGCCTCTTCCGTCGAGCGGCTGCTCGCGCTGTCTAACTATCTCTATATCAAATGGTTAAATCGCCGGCTCGCCTTGCCGGCGTGGCCAATCAAGAGAGGACGGGGGGCGTCGCGCCGTGGCATGTAAGTTGCGTTTTGGCATGGCGAAAGACGCCTCGCGGGGCCGTGGACCCGGCCGGCCCGAACGACGGAATAGGATCGATTCGGGGCGGAGCCGGCCCGTTCGCCCGCTCATGATATGGAAGAGACGCTCAAGATACGGATCCTCAAGGCGGCCGGAAACGACGCCGCCATGCGCGACGTTCTCGTCGAGCTCATGGAGCGAGCGCAGGCGGAGTACTGCGCCTACTGCACCTCGCGCGATCGGGAGCTCGTGTATATCCTGTGCGAGAACCGCGAGCTCGGCGTCCGGATTCCGGAAATCCGCGAGAAGGTACGGGCGAGCTTCCGCATGTTCACGAACGGATTCGAACCCGAAAGCGACCCGCTCGAGCGGATCATGTATCGAAAGAGCGGGCCGAGCGTCGCGTATCTTCTCGGGAATCCGCGCGTCGAGAGCTATTTTCTCGTGCCGCTCGCGTTCGGATCCAAGGTACGGGGCGTGCTCTTTCTCGGAAGCGTCCGGAAAGAGGCGTTCGGCAGGAACGATATCGCCTCGCTCCGCGGGCTCGCCGAGGAGGACGGCGAGCGTTCGCCGCTCGCCTTTCGCATGGGAGGAGAACGCGATCTGCTGCAACGGTTTCTCGCGGCGATACCCTCCGGCGCCGCCCTCGTTTCGACCGGCGGCGACATCGTCGCCTCGAACGCGGCGTTCGCCGATACGCTCGGGGTCCGCGACGAGATACCGGACTCGGTCGGCCGGATCGGCTCGCTCGCCGCGTTCAACCTGCAGGGCGTGTGGGACGAGCACGAAATACTTCAGCGCGACGTCGTCGACCGCGAGATCAAGAGATCGACCGCGCCGGAGCGCCATCTATCCGTCTCCGTCGTGCGCGTCGACGGTTTCACGGAGGAAGCGGGCTCCCTCTTTCTCGTCAAGGACGTGACGCGCGCGCGAGAGCAGGCCGAGATGCGCGAGGAGATGATCGCCATGGTGGCGCACGAGCTTCGCACGCCTCTCACCGCCCTCAAGAGCTCGCTGACGATCCTGGCGGAGGACGGAGGGTGCGGAATCGGCGGAGAGAGCGCCGCCTCCGGAGATCCGGCACGGCGCTTCCTCGCGAACGCGGTCCGAACCGCCGAGCGGCTCGGGATGCTCGTCGACGGACTCATCGATTCCTCGGCCGCGCGGATCGACGAGCGGCCGCTGCGCATCGAGCGCCGGGACACCGGGGCCTTCATCGAAGACGCGTCGTCCATCTTCGTGGAGCCGATGAAAAAGAAAGGCATCGATTTCAGGGTGTTCGTCGATCCCGATACGAGCCGTCTCGCCTTCGATCGCGACCGGCTCGAACAGGTTCTTCAGAACCTCCTCTCGAACAGCGTCAAACACGTGCCTTCGGGCGGCGCTGTATCGATCACCGTCATACCCTGCGCCGGCTGTCCGTCGCTCATGCTGCCTCAGGCCCTCGTCGGCCGCGTCGGCCCGCTGTCGTTCGCCGATCTCTGCGTCCGCGATACGGGGGGCGGAATGCCCGAAGAAGCGGTGCGCCGCATGAACCGTTCCGTCGAGACGGTCGACCGGCCCGCCCGGGCGTCGCTCGGGCTCGGACTCCGCGTCGCGCAGCGGCTCATCCGCCTTCACGGCGGATCGCTCGCCGTCGACGAGGGAACGGTCGGCGGCAGCGCCGTCCATCTCTACCTGCCAGCGGACGAGGCGACGGCGCGCGTCGTCCAGCAATACCGGGCCGCCGAGATGCGGCTCGAAGAGATGCTGAGCCTCGGCCTCATGCCGGAAGTCTTCTGCATCGAGAACGCCGGCGGAGAGCCGTGGGAGAACGCTCTCTCGTCCGTGAAAGGCGGAGCGCGGATCGATCCCCGACGGAGCGAACCGCGCGAGGGCGGGCTCCTCGTCTGGCCGCTCGACGCCTCCTTCGCCCTCGGCATCGGCCCTCGGGAGAGCGGGGCTATCGCCCTGCCGGCCGGGATCCGGGCCGGACGATCGATCGCCCGCAGAGACGGAATGAACCTGCGGGAGCTCGTTCGCGCGTCGTGCGAGGCGCTCGACGCCTGCGAGCTCGTTCCCGCCCTGAAAGGAGTGACCGAATGAAAGGCTACCGGATCCTCATCGTGGAGGACGACGTCGACATCGTGGAAACCGTGAAATACAGCCTCGAGGTCAAGGGCTTCACGGTCGACGTGGCGCACGACGGGCTGCATGCGCTGCGCAAGGCGAGGGTGGAGCCCGTCGATCTCATGCTGCTCGACATCATGCTGCCGGGCAAGAACGGATACGAGGTTTCGCGCATCCTCAAGGAGGAGATGGATCAAGGGAAGGTCGAGCCGTTCCCGATCCTCGTCCTCACCGCGCGAAAGGTCGCGAGCCCCGAGCGCGAGGACTTCCTCAAGACGTGGTCGAAGGCGGACGAGTTCATGTACAAGCCGTTCGATATGAAACGTCTGCTGGCGCGGATCGCGGTTCACATGGAAGGAAGCGGCGCCGCCGCCGAGGCGGGGCGCTGACGGCGTCCCGGGCGGCCGGGCCGCGACGGAGAAAGGTCGAGTGCGTGCATGGAGCCGGCGGTGAAGGATAAACCGAGACGACGGGAATCCCGCGATCACCTCGCGAGGGTGTTCGAGAGCTTTCCCGAGGCGCTTCTTTCCCTCGACACCGGATTGCGCATCGTCATGATGAACGCCGCGGCCGAAGAGCTCACCGGCTTCAGACGCCCGGAGATCGCGCGCCGCCGCGTGAACGCCGTCATCAGCGTGGCCCAGCTCCGCTACATGACGGGGATCGTTCGGGAGCGCGGCGGTTTCACGACCGCGAGCTTCATAACGAAGATACGCTCGAAGGAGGGCGTGGAGATCCCGGTCAGGCTCGTCGTTTCGCCCCTGCGCCGCGGCCGGCGAGGTCTCTCCGGCATCCTCTGCGTCGTTTCCGACCTCCGGGACGTGAAGCGGATTCAGGGGAAGCTCTTCGAGGCCGAGCGGCTCGCCGCCCTCTCCGAGATAGCCGCCGGCCTGAGCCACGCCATAAACAACCCCCTCTGCGCGATCCTCGGGAACACGCAGCTCCTCCTCATGGAGAGCGACCGGCTGGACGCGGGGGCCGTCAAGAAGCTTCGGAGCATAGAGAGGGAGATATCCCGCATCCAGCGCGTCGCCGAGCGCCTTCCCCGCATCACGCGCCCGGCGTCGAGCGAGTACGTCGGCGGCAGGCGGATGCTCGACATCGAGGCGTCAGGCCACGTTCGCCGCCGCTCCTCCCGCGGAAGGCCCGCAAAGCAATAATCAATTGACAAATGACGGTTTTTGAATAAGATTTACGCCCGTGGGCAGGTAGCTCAGCAGGTAGAGCAACGGACTGAAAATCCGTGTGTCGGCGGTTCGATTCCGTCCCTGCCCACCATTTCAAGCCGCTCCGCGCCCGACGGCGCGTCCCCGGGATCAGCCCTCCGTTTTGGGCATAAGCCCATATATAACAATATATTGGACGGTTCGGCGGGCGGGAACAGGGGCATTTTTAATGTTGACACCCGCGAAACCCTGGGAGTATCTTTCGCGGTATAGGTGAAAGTGGGAGGTTGAGGATGCTGGATGAGAAGACGCTGGCCGTCATAGCCGCGGCCGTGAATGCATATCTTGAATCGGACAATAACGACGAGAAAAGGTTCGGCCAGAAGCTGAGCCCCTGGAAGATGGCCGGTCGCCGCGAAACGATGTCGAAGCGGGCGCTGACCGTTCGGGCGAATCCGACGAGGACGAGCCTGAGGAGATTCTCGATCATATAAATCCGGGGTGCCGCCGAAACCGTTCCAAAGGGCTTGCTGTATGCCGACTCGGCCCAAAATCCTCAAGGCCTTTACATCCGTGAAGATCACCGATACCACGTTGCGGGACGGCCACCAGTCGATCCTCGCCACGCGGATGCGGACCGAGGATATGCTCCCGATCGCGGAGCAGCTCGATCGCATCGGGTTCCATTCGCTCGAGGTGTGGGGCGGGGCGACGTTCGACGTCGCGACGCGTTTCCTCAACGAGGATCCGTGGGATCGTCTCGTCGAGCTCAAGAAGCGCGTGAAGAAAACCCCCCTTCAGATGCTGCTCCGCGGCCAGAACCTCGTCGGCTACCGCAACTACGCCGACGACGTCGTGGAGGCCTTCGTGGCGGAGGCGGCCGAGGCAGGCGTCGACATCTTCCGCGTGTTCGACGCTCTGAACGACGAGCGCAACTTCGCCGCTTCGTTCAAGGCGATCAAGAAGGCCAAGAAGCACATTCAGGGCACCATCTCCTTCTCGCTCACCGGTTCGAAGATCGGGGGCAAGGTCTACAACCTCCGCTACTTCGTGGACAAGGCGAGAGCGCTCAAGGAGATGGGGGCCGATTCGATCTGCATCAAGGACATGGCCGGGCTGCTCAATCCGTACGACGCCTACGAGCTCATCCAGGCGCTCAAGCGCGTCGTGAGGATCCCGCTGCAGCTTCACTGCCATTACACGAGCGGCATGGCGTCGATGACCTATCTCAAGGCGATCGAGGCGGGGATCGACGTCGTCGATTGCGCCGTGGCGCCGTTCGGGCTCCGCACGGGGGAGCCGGCGGTCGAGCCGATCGTCGCCGCTCTCAGGGGCAAGATGCGGGATCCGGGGCTCGATCTCGAGAAGCTCTACGAGATCGCCCAGTATCTCGAAACGATCGCTCCGAAATACCGCCAGTTCCTCGACTCGACGAAGATGTCGATCATCGACACGGGCGTTCTCGAGCACCAGATACCGGGCGGCATGCTGACGAACCTCATGAGCCAGCTCAAGGAGGCCGACGCCCTCGACCGCCTTCAGGAGGTCTACGAGGAGCTGCCGCGCACTCGCAAGGAGCTCGGCTACCCGCCGCTCGTGACGCCAACAAGCCAGATCGTTGGGACGCAGGCCGTCCAGAACGTGCTCTTCGGCCGCTACAAGATGATTTCGAGCCAAGTGAAGGACTACGTGTACGGCCTCTACGGCAAGCCGCCCGCGCCTATCGATCCGAGGATCCAGCGGATCGTTCTCCACGGCTATCCGAGGGGCGACAAGCCGATCACCTGCCGCGCCGCCGACACCATCGAGCCCGAAATGGACAAGGCGCGGGAGGCGACGAAGGATCTCGCGCAGAACGGGCGAGACGTTCTCATCTACGCCATGTATCCGACGACGGGGCTTCGTTTCCTGCGATGGAAGTACGGCAAGGAGCAGGCCCCGCCCGAGACGAAACCGAAGACGCTCGAGGACGTGAAGCGCGAGAACGAGCTCGTCGAGAAGGCGCTCAAGGGCAACCTCGTCGAGAGGGCGCCCGCCGCGGGAGGCTCCGGCGGCTCGGCGATGCGCACGTTCAGCGTGTCGATCGGCGGAGAGCGGTTCAGCGTGGACGTCGAGGAGGTCGGCGGCAGGCCGCGCGTGGTCGCGGTCGGCGAGACGCAGCCGATCGTCCGGAAGGACCCGCCGGCCGCGGCCGAGACGGACAAGAAGGAAGCGGAAAAGAAAGAGGAGCCGAAGGCGCCGAAAGAAGAGGCGAAGCCGAAGGCCGCGAGGAACGAAACTCCGGCGGCGTCGAACGGCGAGTATTCGGTCATCGCTCCCATGCCCGGCATGGTCGTGCAGTTCGAGGTGAAGGTGGGCGATCTGGTGAAGGAAGGGGACGTTCTCGTCATTCTCGAGGCGATGAAGATGCAGAACAATCTCACCTCCAGCATGAACGGCACCGTCAAGGCGCTCAAGGTCTCGCCAGGCTCCTCGGTCGAGAAGGATCAGGTGCTTCTGACGATCGCCCCCTGATTCTTTCAGCGGAGCGAGGAACCGCTCCGAGAAAGAGCTTTAACTTATTGCCGGTATAGCAATTGAAAAATATCTGCGGGCCGAGCCGCAGCCCTTGACACCGTCAGGGATTTCTTATTAATTCAATTCATATCTGTCGCGCATATCGGCCGGAGGTCGTCTCTGAAACTCTCGAAGCTTCGCTCGTACAAGAGCCTCGATAGATTCAAGAAGCAGATCGTCGAGCAGCGTCCGGCGGACGCCGTCACCGTCGGCGTATGCACGGACACCGGCTGCCGCGCGTGCGGCTCGGCCGCGGTCTACGAGGCGCTGAAGAACGAGGTCGCGAAGGCCCGTCTGCGGAACGTCGAGGTCAAGGCCACGGGGTGCCACGGGTTCTGCGAGAAGGGCGGCCTCGTCGTCATCCATCCCCGCCGCATACTCTATACGCAGGTGCAGCCGTCCGACGTGCCCGAGATCGTCGAGAGAACGCTCGGACGCGGAGAGGTCGTGGAGCGACTTCTCTACCTCGATCCGTCGAGCGGGCGGCGCATCGAGCTCGAAGAAGAGGTTCCGTACTACGCGAAACAGCTTCGTCTCGTTCTCGGCGACAACTCGAGGATCGACCCCACGGACATCCGCGACTACGTCGCGCTCGACGGATATCAGGCGCTGCGGCGCGCGCTCGAGAGCATGAAGCCGCAGGCCGTGATAGACGTCGTGACGCGTTCGGGGCTCCGCGGGCGGGGCGGCGGAGGGTTTCCGGCCGGCGTCAAGTGGAACACGGCGCGGCGCGCCTCGGGAGACCGGAAGTTCGTTCTCTGCAACGCGGACGAAGGCGATCCGGGCGCCTTCATGGACAGAAGCGTCTGCGAGGGCAACCCCCACAGCGTCATAGAGGGGATGATCATCGGCGCCTACGCGGTCGGGGCGCGCGAGGGCTGGATATACGTCCGCCACGAATACCCGCTCGCTCTCGAGGCGCTCACGATCGCGCTCGATCAGGCGCGCGCGTGCGGGCTTCTCGGCGAGCGGATCCTCGGGAGCGGATTTTCGTTCGACATCGGCATATCGCGGGGAGGGGGCGCGTTCGTCTGCGGCGAATCGACGGCGCTCATGGCTTCCCTCGAAGGGAAGCCCGGCGAGCCGCGCGCGAAGTACGTTCATACGGTCGAAAAAGGACTCTTCGACATGCCGACCGTCCTCAACAACGTCGAGACGTGGGCGAACGTGCCGAAGATCATCCTCGGGGGCGCCGGCTGGTACTCCTCGATCGGGATCGGGGACGTGAGCGCCGATCCGTGGGGCGGGAGCACGGGGACCAAGATATTCTCGCTCGTCGGCAAGGTCGTGAACACCGGTCTCGTCGAAGTGCCCATGGGAACGACGCTGCGCGAGATCATCTTCGACATCGGCGGCGGCGTTCCGAACGGAAAGAAATTCAAAGCGGTGCAGACGGGCGGGCCGTCGGGAGGCGTGCTTCCCGAATCGCTGCTCGATCTGCCGGTCGATTTCGACCGGCTGGCCGGGGCGGGCTCGATGATGGGATCGGGCGGCATGATCGTCATGGACGAGGACACCTGCATGGTGGACGTCGCCCGCTATTTCATCGATTTTCTGAAGGACGAGTCGTGCGGCAAATGCCTTCCGTGCCGCGAGGGGCTGCGCGCGCTTCTCGAGATACTGAACCGGATCGTCGAGGGAAAGGGCCGGCGTGGGGACGTCGCGCTCCTCGAGGAGGTCGCCGGGAGCGTCGCCGAAACCTCCCTCTGCGCGCTCGGCGGATCCGCCCCGAATCCGGTGCTGACGGCGATACGGTATTTCCGGGACGAGATCGAGGCGCACATCCGGGACAAGCGGTGCCCGGCGGGCGTCTGCAAGCCGCTCCTGCGTTACCGGATCGTTCCGGAGCGCTGCACGGGCTGCCACGCCTGCGTCAAGCCGTGCCCTGCCTCGTGCATCAGCGGCACGGCGAAGAAGGTTCACGTGATCGACGAGGCGAAGTGCGTCAAGTGCGGCGCCTGCCTCGACGTCTGCACATTCGACGCGATCGAGAGGTGACGGCCGGGAACGGGCGCGAGCGCGCGGCCGGCCGGGATCATGAGCAGGAGCGACACGATACGGAAGATCGAGCGCTCGCTCGCCGAGCGGCGGGCCGCCGCGGGGCACGCGA
>JAGUZZ010000046.1:0-2733 GCA_020060525.1 bacterium
CGGTTGATCTCGTCGGCGAGGACGATGTTGGCGAAGACGGGGCCGCGGATGAACCGGAACGCCCTGCGCCTCGCCGCGGGATCCTCCTCGAGCACCTCGGTGCCCGTGATGTCGCCGGGCATGAGATCGGGCGTGAACTGGATGCGCGAGAAGGCGAGGTTCAGGCACCGCGCGACGGTCGAGACGAGAAGCGTCTTTGCGAGCCCCGGCACGCCGACGAGCAGGCAGTGCCCGCCGGCGAAGAGCGCCGTCAGAAGCTCGTCGACGACCCGCTCCTGTCCGACGATGACCTTCGCGATCTCGCCGCGGAGCGCCCCGTACGCCTCGTCGAATTTCTCGAGAATCCGATCGTCGTTACGTTCGATCATCGTTCCTCCCCGTCCCGCTCGATGAAGGCCGTTCCCGCGCGCCGCGCGCGGCGCGACACATGATTGTATCATAGCGAACGACGCTTTTCATCGCAACGTTATGCGCGCTCTTGAACCGCGCTCCCCGCGATGCTATGATCGGCGCGAACGGTTCACGATTCGGCGAAAGGGGAATAATCCAATGCGAACGGCGTATTTCCTGCTCGCGGCCCTGCTCTTCGTCCTGCCCGCCTGCTCCGCCGAGGACGACGGCACGAAGCCCGGCCTCTGGAACGGTTCGGAATACGGGGGCGCGTTCTACGTGACCTTTACGCTCGTCGAGACGAGCTGCGCCGTGGCGCCGCCTCTCGACGGCATCGCGACGATCGAGATCGAGGGCGACACGATCGTCTGGGGCTCGATGCGGGGGCCGTGGGAAGCCGAAGAGCGGCACGGCTCGGGCGAGAGCGTCGCGCCGCTCTGCATCCCCATCAATCCGTCGACGGGCTGCATCGGATGCTCGACGATGAGCTTCGACATCGTCTACGCGAGCGTGGACAGCTTTTCCGGCACGTTCGCGACGCACTTCTCGTACACCGCCGCCTGCGGCAACGACAGCTGCCATACGTACTATACGATTTCCGGCGCGCGCTAAACCCGCGGCGCGGCCGGGATCCCGCCGCGGAGAGCGCGCCCGGCGGCGGCCGCGGCCTCCGCGGAGAACGGAACGAATCCGATGTTCGGCATTCTCAAGAAGCGGCGCCGGCGGCGCCTCATGGAGACCCCGCTCGCGCCCGAGCGGATCGCGATCCTCGAGCGCAACGTGCCGTACTGGAAGCGCCTCCCCGAGGCGGACCGGCGCGAGCTCGGCGGTCTCGTTCAGGTATTCCTCGCCGAGAAGCGGTTCGAGGGCTGCGACGGGCTCGAGATCACGGACGAGATCCGTCTGACGATCGCCGCGCACGCGTGCATCCTTCTCCTCCACCGCGAAACCGACGTTTATCCGTATCTCCATTCGGTTCTCGTGTACCCTCGCGCCTTCGTCGCCCCCCTGCGGGAGCACGGACCGGACGGCGTCGTGATCGAGGAGGACGAGGAGCGCGACGGCGAGTCGTGGGACACCGGCGCGCTCATCCTCTCGTGGAGCGACTGCCTCGAGAGCGTCGCCGCCCCGCGCGACGGCTACAACGTGATGCTCCACGAGTTCGCCCACCAGCTCGACGACGAGGCGGGGATCGCGGACGGCGCGCCCCGGCTCGACGACAGGGAGCTCGCCGCGGAGTGGACGGAGATATTCGAGCGGGAGTTCGAGGCGCTCGGCAAGCGCGCCGACAAGCGCATTCCGACGCTCCTCGACTGGTACGGGTCGGAGAGCCCCGCCGAGTTCTTCGCCGTGCTCACGGAGACGTTCTTCGAGAAACCCGCCGAGCTCGAGTCCCGCCATCCGGAGCTCTACGGCCTCCTCGAGCGCTTCTACCGGCAGGATCCGGCCGCGCTCGAGGCTAGCGGGCGCTGATCCCCCACGCGCTGAAAACGACGTCCGCGATCGAGTCGACTTGCGCGCGGTTGAAATACCAGAGCGGCAGGCCGAAATGCACGCTCGGCGCCGCCACCGCGCCGGGCACGGGCGCCGTGACGTCGGCGTGCTTCGTGGTCCAGAAGGCGACCGTCGCGTTGTCGATCGCGGACAGCGTGTAGCGGGATCTCATCCGGTACATCGGATGGAAACACTTCTGCAGGCGCACGCCGGAGATCGACATCCAGTACGCGGGATTGTAGACCTCTCCGTACGTGAAGCCCCGCACCTGCGGATCGAAGAACATGCCGGGCGCGGTCACCTTGCTCCACAGATCGAGCCTCTCCGGGAGAGCCGGGTGCGAGAGGGTGACGGGGTCGCTGCGGTCGCGGTAGCCGTAGGTCATGGCGTCCCAGTCGGACCGGCGCGTCGGCATGCGGGGATCGTTCCTCGTCGTCGGCACGATCTTGTCGAGGACGGAGACGCAGTAATCCTTGTAGGCGATCGTGTTGACCCCGCTCGTGTCCCCGTCGCAGCCCACGCGCGGGCCCGTGATCTCGCAGCGAAGGTTGATCGGTTCGACCTGGCGGAGCGGGTAGAGCACGGCGATGAGCCCGCCGTTCTTGTCCGATTTGCCCTCGGTCCAAATGTGCCCGCCGGACTCCAGGTAGTACGACAGGAAGTTGAACCGGAGAATGCTCGTCGAGGTGATGGCGCTCTCCGGGGTGAAGCGGACCATGTCGTCCCACGCGTTGACCTCGTCGAGGGACGAGTAGCTCCAGATGACGTTCTTGTACCGCCACAGGAGCTCGATGTCGGGCGGCTGGTGGTTCCTCGCGGCCGTGTCGAACACGTCGAGGCTCGGGCTGA
>JAGUZZ010000106.1:0-5898 GCA_020060525.1 bacterium
CCCGGCGCGGGCGAGGGCGGCGTTCCCGGCGCGCCGGCGGGCGCGGGGAGCTGGTCTCTGCGCCTCAACTACAACTTGAGCCAGAGCGTCTCGCACAGCGCGTTCTCGAGCTTTGCGACGAGGCGCACGGACAGCAACCTCGATCTCGGCGGCTCGCTCTCGCTCACGAAGAACTGGCGCGTCACCTACTACGCCTACTACAACGTCGAGGCCCGCGATTTCACCGAATACCGCTATACCGTCGAGCGCGATCTCCATTGCTGGCGCGCGAGCTTCAACCATCGCCGGTTCGGCGACGGCTGGAGCTACTACTTCCAGATCGCGATCAAGGCGCATCCCGACATCATGTACGAGCAGGGCACCCGCGGCATCCAGTCGTTCGGGACGACGGGCGGCGGATTCCTGACGGGCGGATACTGATCGCGGACGTCCCGCGTCCGCCGCGGGACAGCCGGAACATGGCGTATCCTCGCGGGAAAAGCCCCATAAAACTGTTGACACACCGGCGAACGGGCTGTAAGGTGGCGCTGAATCCAAGGTCAAACGAAGGAGGTGAACCATGAACAAGACCGATCTCGTCGAAAAGGTCGCGAAGAAAACCGGGCTCACGTTGAAGGATTCGCGTGCCGTCGTCGAAACGATATTCGCCACGTCTCCGAGGGAAGGCATCGTCGCCGCCGAGCTCGATGCCGGCAGGAAAGTCCAGATCACCGGTTTCGGGACCTTCATGACGCGCAGGCGCAAGAAACGCATGGGACGCAATCCGCAGACCGGCGAAGCGATCACGATTCCCGCAGGAAAGTTCCCCGCGTTCGCGGCCGGCAAGGCCCTCAAGGCTCGCGTCGCGAAGTAACCGCACGTGTGCGCGGGGCAAAGAGAGTCCGCTCCCTTTGCCCCGTTTCCTTGCGCGAACCATGGAGGCGCGCTGCGCCTCGACCGGAGCGCGTATGCGATTCATGACATCACTGCTCTGCGCGGCCGCGCTGCTCGCGGCGCTCCCGGGCTGCCGGAACGAGCGCTTCGTCACCGTGCTCTTCACCGGAGACGACCGCGGCTGGGTCGTCCCGGCCGGTTGAGGCGAGGCCGCCTCGGGCGGCGCGGCCCGGCGGGCCGCGAAAATCAAGGAGCTCCGCGGACTCGACCCCGGGCTGCTGCTCCTCTCGGCGGGCGATTTCACCGGAGCGGGCGGCATCGTGGAGATGTACCGGAGCCGCTTTCTCGCCGAGACGATGATCGAGCTCGGCTACGACGCGGTCGCCGTCGGCGAGCGGGATCTCTCATTCGGCATCCGGACCCTCCGGGAGCACGCCGAGAAAGGGCTTCCGCTCGTCTGCGCGAACCTCTTCGAGGGCGGGGAGCGGGTCTTTCCGCCGTTTCTCGTCAAAAAGGTCCACGGAAAGCGGGTCGGAATTCTCGCGCTGCTCGACACGCCCCCGCGCGAGCTTCACGGTCTCGAGATCCGCGATCCCGCCGCCGAGGCGCGGGACGCGCTCGCGCGCATGCGGGGACGGACCGACGTCGTCGTTCTCCTCGCGCATATGGAGCGCGAGCGGCTCGGCGATCTGCTCCCGGAGCTCGAAGGCGTCGATCTCGTCATCCGGGGACACACGACCGATATCGAACACGCGGCGGAGGACTGCTCGGACACGACGGGAGGCGCGTTCGAGGACGCGGCGCGGCCGATACTCTTCGCCGGCGATCGCGCGCGCGCCGTCGGACTCGCCGTTATCGCCGCGCCGCCGGGAGAGAGGGTCTCGCTCGTCGAGCGGCGGCTCGTCAATCTCGACGCGACCGTCCCCGACGAGCCGGCCACGGCCGAGCGCGTGCGATCGTTCCTCGCGGATGAAGGCGCCCGCCGGCGGGAGCTCGCCGTATCGAAGTCGATTCCGCGCGACGAGCGGACGGGACGGATCGTGGAGCGTTACCTCGGCGTGGACGTCTGCGCGCGCTGCCACGGCGATCTCATGCCCCGGTTCATCCTGAGCCGCCATTTCCGCGCCATGGAGACGCTCCGCGTGAGGGGCGAGGCGGAGAACCCCTCCTGCGTCCGGTGCCACACGACGGGTTTCGGCCGTCCGACGGGGTACGACGCCGAAACCGAAGCGTCGGGTGCGCCGTATCTGCAGGGGGTGCAGTGCGAGGCGTGCCACGGTCCGGGGACGCTGCACGAGCGCGGCGGCGCGTACGCCGCCGCGGGCCGGTCGTCCTGCGGCGCCTGCCACACCTCGACGTGGAGCCCCGATTTCGAATACGACGCCTACTGGCGTCGTGCGGCGCATTGCGGGACGGCCGCGGCGGATTCCGCCGCCGGAGAGCGGTGAAATGAAAGCAATCGTCGCGGCGGTCATGCTCGCCTTCGCCGTCCCGGCCCCGCCGGCCGGCGCGGTGGATTTCCTCGTTCCCGGCGTCTCGCTCCGATCCGTGTCGCTCGCCGCCGGAGCGCGCGTCTCCTATCTCGTCGTCACGGAATCGTTCGGCTCGTCGGACAGCTCGTTCGTTGAGCTCGCCGTCGTTTCGCGCAGGCGAGGCGAGGTGCGTCTCGAGGTGTCGACCGCTCCGTATCCGCGTCGCCGCGAAGAGACGATCACGGTCCGTCTCCGCCTCTCGGAAAGCTCGGTCTCCGCCGCTTCCGCGGGGGAGTTCCGCGAGTGCATACGCGAGATCCGCGTCCGCGAAGGGACCGGCGAATTCCGCGAGCCGACCCCGGCCGAGCTCGACGATCTCTCGATCGAAGATCTCTTCATCAGGCGCTCCGAGGGCGCGGAGAGGCGCGACCTCGGAGCGGCGACGGTATCCGTGCCGGCCGGATCCTTTCTCTGCTCGGGCGTCGAGACGGCCCGCCGCGACGCGCGCACCGTCACGCTCGGCGGCGTGCGGGCGGAGCGGATCGAGGAGGAGACGACGAGGATCTGGATATCGCCGGACGTGCCGCTCTGGGGGCTCGTGAAGAGCCGGATGGAGCGGCGGAACACGATCGCGCGGGCGGGAGCGCCCGGCGCGGCGCCGCGGATCACGATCACCGAATCGATCCTTCTTTCGTACCGCGCACCCTCCGGAAAATAGGAACGCATCCCTCCGCGACCGAGCGCCTCCCCGGCGCGCCGCGCCGACCGATCGTCGCGCTCGTGCGGATTCCCGTTGTGCGCCCCCTTGCGAAAAACTATTTTCCATACTAGAGTGTAACCGCAAGGGGGGACGTATGCAGCTTCGCAGGATTCTCGCGCTGTCGCTCGCGTGCGCGATCGTCATCTCGGCTCACGAACCGGCATCCTCCGCGGGCCGGCCCGGCGCGCCCGCGGTTCCCTGCGCGGTCATCGTGCGCGGCGGATCCGCATCGCTCGAGGCGGCCGTCGCCGCCGCGGAGGCGGCGGGCGCGAGAGCCCTTCACATACTGCCGCCCGACGCGTTCTTCGCCCGTTTTCCGGAGCGGCCCGTCTCTTCGCTCTTCGCCGGCCTGAACGTCGATCTCGTGTTCGAGGCGGGGCGATTCTCCGGGAGGGGTCTCGATCTCGTCGCCGAGACGGCGCTCGACGCCCTTTTCGGCAGGCGCGTCTCGGAGACGGAGGCGTTTTCACCCGCGGCGGGGGAGCCGATCGAGGACGTCCTGCTCCGCGTTCCTCCCGACGTCATCCGCGCGACGACGGCTCCCGGGCCGCGTCTCGGCTCGCCGCGGGAGATGACCGACCGGGGAGCGAATCAGAACAGCGAGTTCTTCATCGGCAGCATCCTCGTGAACATCGTCTTTCCGGAGAGCGTGTCCGGCAGCGAGAACTGGACGGACGATGAGATCGCGGGCGCCGTGGCCGACATGATATCGGGAATCCAGCAGTACGCCGACCGCGCGGGCTGGATGCCGGTGCCGCTCCGCCTCGTGTACAACTACCGGGATTATTCCCGCGTGCCCGTATCGATGGAGCCGATCGAAAGCGACATGTCGACGGATCACGTATGGATCGGCGAGGCCGTGGCGAAGCTCGGATACTCGGGCGGCGCCTATTTCGGCACGCACCAGCTCAACAACGCCACGCGTTCCTCGTTCAAGACCGACTGGGTCTTCACGGCGTTCGTCGTCGACATGAGCGCCCATTACAGCGCCGATCCGCCGCGCCCCGATCCCGGCTGCTGGGGCGGCGCCGGATACGTCGCCTACGCGTACCTCGGCGGACCGTACATGGTCATTCCGTATCCGGCGTGCCGGTACGGGTACGGCCTCGGGTACGGCCGCGTGTTCATCCACGAGATGAGCCATATCTTCTGGGCGCTCGACGAGTACGAGAGCGCGCAGACGTTCTGCACGGAAGCGTCCGGCTATCTCAACGTTCCTACGCTCAACACGCTCTACCAGCCCGAGATCTGCCGGTCGACGCCCGTTCCCTGCATCATGCAGACGGCGAGCCCGCCGTTCGAGCCGCCCCTGCCCATCTGCGAGACGACGCAGGGGCAGGTCGGAATCTCCGCGGTCGAGATGGGTCCCCTGACGCTTCCGTCCATCTACTGCCTCGCTCCCACGATCCAGTTTCTCACCTTTCCCGGGATCGAGACCGATACGCTGCTGCCCGGCGACGATTACGTGCTCTCCGCGCGGATCGTGAACGCCGCGGTTTCGAACAAGAACTCCCAGCAGGATCCGGCGTACCGGATCGATTACGCGGCGGCGCTCAAGAGCGGGGAGATTTCGATCAACGGGGCGCCGTACGCGTCGATCGTCCCCTCGGGAGGCAGCTGGGACAGCGCGCGCGAGGACATCGGAACGATCTATTCGTGGAACGTCTTTCAACCGGGCCTGAACACGATCGCGCTCCGCGTCCGCAACATCGTGGGGCTCGAGACCGTCGGGACGACGGAGCTGTTCGTGATCGGCCTGAAATACCACTTCCTCTCCGCGGAACCCGATACCGCCGGCGTGAAGCTTTCGTGGGCCACTCCCGGCGAGGTATTCGGCGCGGCGTTCACGGTTCTGCGCTCCGACGACACGAGCGGAGAACTGGACGCGGCCATCGGCGTCGTTTCGGTTCCGGCATCGGAGACCGCGGACCGCCGCGTCTATTCGTTCGCGGATACGCTCGTCCGGCCCGGGCACCGGTACCGCTACCGGATCGTCGGCGCGTTCGCGATCGACTTTCGCGGAGAGCATCACGAATACGAGTTTCCCTCGGCCGAGATGAGCGTGACCGCGGCGATACCGATCACGCCGGGAGCGTTCGTATCGAACCTGCTCCCGAATCCGACGAGCGGCGCCGTGTCGTTCACGATCGACGTGCCGACGACCTTCAGACAGGTGGACGACAGCCGCGCGGTTCTCGACGCCGGCGCGCCGCGGCGTTCGTCCGCGGCGATTCCGATCAGGACGTCCGTCGACGTGGCGGTCTACAACGTTCTCGGTCAGCGTCTGCGCACGATCTACTCGGGCAGCCGCTTCGGCGGCTACCTATCTCTCACATGGGACGGAACGGGGAACTCGGGGAACCTGGTTCCGCCCGGCGTCTATTTTCTCTCCGTGACGGCCGGGGGAAAGAAGGACGTGCGGAAGGTCGTCATTGTCCGCTGACGGCTCCGCGGCGTCCCGCCGCCCCGGCGGCGGGACGGAAATCCTGTTGACAGTCTACACGCCGAGTGATATAACCCCACCATATCTGGTATGATGGAGGTTCGTCGAACACACTATACGGTATATCGTGAAGCAGTCTATCCGTGGAAAGGGAGGGAGGATATGACGAGAGTGGAAAAGGAGGATACACTACTTCAGAAGGACAAGAATTACGTTAAGTTTCACCGCCTCCTCGCCAAGGCCGAGGCGGAGGGCAGGCTCGACGGCAAGCACGTCTGTCCGGTATGCGGGATGCGGTTTCTTTCGGCGAAGGAAGCGGACGACTGCTGCCGCATCGTATCGCAATAGCC
>JAGUZZ010000090.1:0-2813 GCA_020060525.1 bacterium
GAGACAAGCGCGCTGGGCCTCGGCGAGAGCCCGGGCGGCTCCCCTGCCGCGGCGCACGCCGCGATAGTACTCCTCCATCACCCCGCCAGCGAGACGATCGGGCACGTCGAGCTGGGAGGCGACGACGCATCCCGCGCCCGCGTACAGAAAGGCCTGCGTAAATCCGGTGATCCCCTCTCCGCGGGCGAGCTCGCCCCCCGCGGCGCGGCACGCCGAGAGCGTGACGAGAGGCGCGTTCAGCCTGAGGGAGGCGACCTCGTGCCACTGCAGGAGACCGTCGTCCGAGGGGCTCGCGAGCGTATCGTCGAAGCTGCGTTCCGGATTGAGAACGATGAACGAGCGCCGCAGATCGTCGTCGTCGACGTACGCGTGGGCCGCGACGTGCAGGATGCCGGCATCGTAGATCGGACTCGCCTTGAAGGCGCTCTCCCCCGCGCCCCGCCCCGTGAGCACGAGCGAACGGTCGAATATCGACCCGACCATGCGCGCTTCCGCGGCCGCTTCCGCGAGCGGCTCGATCGGGATCCGCGTGTACGGATACCTGCGCTCCTCCCCGGCGCTTTCGCCGCTCGCGCCGACGGCGATGACGTCGTATCCCGGCCGGTTTTCGGAGCGGCGCCGGGAGGCGCTCCGGTCGCGCAGATACGCGAGCGTGCGGAGAGAGGGCGCGTAGGAGATCACGTGATCGTTCACGAGAAACGCGTCCCCGCGTCTGAGCAGGGCGAACGGCAGCCTCGCGAGAAGACCGTCCGGAACGACCACGAGCGCCTCCCCCGGCGAGAGCCGGCCGGCGACGGGACCGAGAACGAGATCGAAGATCTCTCTCGAGGCGAACGCGATCACGTCGGCCGGGATGGCGGGAGCCGGCACGCTCCCCGGCGCGGCGGCTCCCGCCTCGGACTGCGCGGCTTGCTGCAGGAGCCCGATGAAGGTCGCGACCCGCCGCTCGATCGTCTCGCGCGGCGGCAGCGCGAACACCTCGAGATCGGTCCCCTTCGCCGAGAAGAGGAACGATCGCCGCTCGCCGAGGAAGTAGGAGATCATCCGCTCGCCGGGCTCGAGCGCGGCGAGGAGCTCGTCGGGCTGCTCGACGCGGGGGTAGAGCGCGTCGGAGTGAGGCCGCCCGCCGTTCTCGAACTCGAGGCTGAGCTTCGAAAACCTCCGCTCGACCGCTTCGATCCGTTCGAGAACGTCCGCGCGCTCGGCGGGATCGAGAGCGCCGCTCTGGAGACGCGTCTGGTAGAAGGCGAGGCGCGAGAGGATGTCGCGCTCCTCGGCGAGCAGCCTCTCGGATCCGCGGTCGCCCGTGCGGCTCATCGCCTCCCGCAGCAGCGCGGCGAGGGTCTGCGCGCGGCTGCGCTCGGTGTACGAGAGCGCCTCCCGCGCGTCGGCCGGGCGTCCGGACCGAAGAAGGATCAGGCTCACGATGCGGTCGTACGGCCGGATCGCGGGCTCGAGCAGATGGCGGCGCAGCTCCTCGGGCCCCGCGAGGCGGCGGAGCGATTCGACCGAGACGACGGCCCGATGCTGATAGGAGAAGGCCTGCGCGGTGTCTCCGGAGGCGAGCGCAAGCTCTCCGAGATCGGAGAGGCATTTCCACTTGAGATCCTCGAGCCCGGAGCTGTCCGCGAGGGCGAGAGCCCGATGCAGGTGCTCGACGGCGCTCTCGCCGCTTTCGGTCTTCGCGAGAATGTAGAGGGCGCGCGCTCGAAGATGATCCTGCCCCCGCGCGGGAAGCAACCGGAGAGCTTCGCCGGCGAGGGCGCGCGCCCTCGCGGGATCGCCGCTCTCCGCCTCGAGGGAGGCGAGGTTGTTGAGCGACCACACGATGCCGCTGTGGTCTCCGGAGCGCCGCGAGAGATCGAGGCATCGCTCGTAGTGGCTCCTCGCGAGATCGAAACGGCCGGCGGCCCCGTACACGGCGCCCATGCCGCTCGCGACCTGCCGCGCGAGGACCGGATCGTCGAGCTCCGTCGCGACGGCGAACGAGCGCTCGTAACGCTCGAGGGAGCGCGCGTAGTCGCCGAGGTAAAAGTACACGGAGCCCATGCCGAAGTACGCCTCTCCCATCCCGCGGCGATCGCCGATCTCCTCGTAGATCGCCATCGCTTCGTGCTCGAGAGAGAGGGCTTCCCGGTACCTGCCGCGCACGTCCGCGAGCATGCCGAGCGAATTGAGCGCCCAGGCCTCGCCCCTGCGGTCTCCGAGGGCTCTGCTCGCCTCGAGCGCGCGGCGATAGTGCGCCTCGGCCGCCGCGAAATCGCCGAGCCTGTGGTGCGCCACGGCGAGCCCGGCGAGCGCCCAGCTTTTGCCGTAGAGGCTCCCGGTCTTCTCGTAGTGTCCGAGCGCATGCTCGTAGTGCTCGATCGCCCGCGCGTATTCGCCGATCGTGCTTCGGAGGTAGCCGAGACGCAGGTGAGCGCCGAGCTCTCCCCACGTGCTGCGGCTCTCCTCATGGAGGGCGAGCGAGCGCTGGAAAAGCCCGATCGCCTCCCTCGCGCGTCCCCGCGACTCGGCGGCGGCGCCGTATCCGTAGTATATATATCCGAGGATCCACTTGTGCCCGCAGGAGAGGGCCGTCTCCTCGGCCTCCTTGAAGCGGACCGCCGCTTCGTCGAGCGACCGGAGGCGGACCTCTATCTGGCCGACGCCCATGAGCAGGACGGCGATCCTCTCGGGATCGCCCGTGATCCGCTCGAGATCGAGCGCCTCGCGGTAACGCGCGAGCGCCTCGACGTTTCTCTGGCGCTTGTCCTCGATCCGCCCGAGACCCGAAAGACACCGGCTTTCGATCTCCCGAAAGCCCCGCTCCC
>JAGUZZ010000328.1:0-2829 GCA_020060525.1 bacterium
CCACCTCGACGGGCACGGCGACCTTTTCGTCCTTCTTGCCGCTGTTTTTCGCGTTGCCGCGCTTGCTGCATCCCGCCGAGACGCCGAGAGCGGCGAGCAGCGCGAGGATCAGCGTCATTCTCCATATTTTTTTCATGCAATCTCCCTTGTCGCCGGCCGGTTACGCCTATTATACGCCCTCGCTATTGATAAGTTGCAGATAGCGTCTCCTTTTTTCGGAGCCGCCCGAGTATAGGACGGCCCGGAGGGGGGGGAAGGTTTCAATATCTTTTGGGGCGACGAAAACGGCGCCCGGGAGCGACGTCGCCGGGCGCCGTTCGAGGACGGGTTTATCCGGTCGGTCAGCTCGTCGTCGCCCGCTCGAGCCGCTTCATCACGGAGAAGATGAACGCGGCCGAAACCAGGCAGCAGCCGACGAGGATGAGCCACAGGGTCCACAGCGGCACGCGGTCCCAGAACCAGCCGATGACGCCGAGGAGGTAGTTTCCGATCGCCGTCGCGGCGAACCAGCCGCCCTGGCAGAGGCCCTTGTACTGCGGCGGCGCGACCTTCGCCACGAAGGAGATCCCCATCGGGCTCAGGAACAGCTCGGCGACCGTCAGGATGAAGTAGGTCCAGATGAGCCAGTACGGCGAGACGAGCATGCTCTCCGGCGCCACCTGTCCGCCGAGCTCCTTGGGGCTCGCGAGCCCGATCGATCCGAGGAGCAGCAGGGCGAAGGCGCCGGCCGTCATGAGCATGCCGTAGCCGATCTTGCGCGGAGCGGTCGGTTCCTTGCCCCTGCCGTTCAGCCAGCTGAAGAACCCCACGACGAGCGGCGTGAGCGCCACGATGAAGAACGGATTGAAATGCTGGAACTTCTGCGGGGTGAACGGATTCACGGCGTCGTAGCCGCGGTATCTCACGAACGCGAGCACGGCGAACACGACGAACGTCACGAACCCGAGGCCCCGCGTCCGGCTCGCGCCGCCGGGCTTCAGCGCGAAGTAAGCCCCGAGCACGGCGAGGAATATCGGCAGGAGGCCGAAGAGGTCGAACCACAGGTTCGTCGCTTTGCCGACGGTCGGCTGCGTGTAGTCGCGCGCGAAGTACGTCATGCAGACGCCGCTCTGGTGGAACGACATCCAGAAGAAGATCACGACCACGTAGACGAGCCCGAGCGCGATGAAGCGATCCTTGATCTGCGCCGGCGTCAGCGTCACGACGTGCGACGGGATGCCCTGCGCGCGCGTTTTGTCGGTCACCATGTAGTCGGCGTGCCGGTAATGCTTGCGGAAGCCCCAGAAGACGAGCATCGAGACGATGAGGCTGAAGCAGGCGACGCCGAATCCGTAGTGGTATGACTTGCTGAGCAGGTTGATGTATTTTTCGGAAAACGCTCCGAGCGTCTCGATCGTGACGCCCGGATCCTGCGCCTGCGCGATGCCGAGGTACTTCGCCGCGTCCTCGAGCGTGCCTTTGAGATAATGGTTCGCGAGCGCCGGGATGCGGCCGTCGTAGAAGAAATCGCCCTTCGAGAGGATCCAGTTGTTGATCTTCTCCGCGGCGGTCGGGGCGAACATCGCGCCGATGTTGATCCCCATGTAGAAAAGGGTGAACGCACGGTCGCGGTTCGGCGCGAACTCGGGCGACTCGTACATCTTGCCGACGAGCGCCTGCAGGTTCCCCTTGAAGAGACCCGTGCCGAAGGCGATCGTGCCGAGCGCCGCGACGATGAGCGGGAAGCCCGTCGTCATCGGCGTCGGGAAGGCCAGCATGAAGTAGCCGGCGAACATGACGACGAGGCCTATCCCGATCGTTTTCCCGTAGCCGAGCACCTTGTCGGCGATGATGCCTCCGAGGAGCGGGAAGAAGTAGACGAACCCCATGAAGATACCGTAGACGCGGCTCGACTCGGCGGACGTCATGCCGTACTTCGCCTGCAGGAACAGGACGAAGATGGCGACCATCGTGTAGAAGCCGAACCGCTCGCCCATGTTCGCGAAGAACGCGACGATGAGCCCCTTCGGATGTCCCTTAAACATAGTCGATCCTCTCGCCTCCTTTGGGTGAATACGCCCCGGATCGGCGGCGCCCGCCCGGCGCGCCGGGCGGACGACGGGGGGAATCATACGGGAGAACGGGCACGGGCGATAGCGAAAATTTGGGGGCGCTGGGGGCTCGGGCCGCGGATCGGGGCGGCGGGATATTCCGGTGTTGATATCATGCGGGAAAAGGGATTATTCTGTGCCGGCTTGTTCAAACCTGCGTTCGACTGAAACGGCGGAGACGATGAAGGAATCGAGAAACATCCGTCTCGAGCTCGAGGACGGCTGCGTCCTCGAGGGACGTTCCTTCGGCGCGGAGCGCCCGGCCGCGGGAGAGGTCGTCTTCGACACGGGGATGACCGGCTATCCCGAGGCCCTCACCGATCCATCGTACCGCGGACAGATACTCGTCCTCACGTATCCCCTCGCCGGCAACTACGGCGTGCCTCCCGCAGAGCGCGAGAGCGGGCTCCTGAAATACTTCGAATCCGAGCGGGCGCAGATCGAGGGTCTCGTCGTCTCGGAGCACTGCGGGCGGCCGAGCCACTGGAACGCGGCGAAGAGCCTCGGCGAGTGGCTCGTCGAGAACGACGTCCCCGCGATCGAGGGGATCGACACCCGCGCCCTCACGAAGAAGCTGCGCCGCAAGGGAACGATGCTCGGACGCGTCGGCTTCGGGGAGGAGCTCCCCTTCGCCGATCCGAACGCCCGGAACCTCGTCGCCGAGGTGAGCGTGCGCCGCCCCGTCGTCTACGAAGCGGAGGGAGGGGGGACGGGCCGCGGGCCGCACGGCCGCCGCGGG
>JAGUZZ010000300.1:0-5028 GCA_020060525.1 bacterium
CGTTCGTTCCGGCGGGGAGCCGCGGGGCCGGGCAGCTCGCCGAGATGGCGAGCGCCGGCGCGGTCGAGATGGCCCGCTCGATGCGGGCGCACGCGATAGCCTGCCTTACGCACTCGGGGAGAACGGCCCGATACATATCGAGGCACCGCTATCCCGCCCCCGTCGTCGCCCTCACGAACAATCCGGCGGTGATACGCCGGGCGGGTCTCCTCTGGGGCGCGGTCGCGATCCCCGTCTCCCGTCTCGAGCGGACGGACGAGATATTCGCGGCCGCGCGGGAGAAGCTCCGGGCGGCCGGGATAGGGGGCAGGGTCGTTCTCACGGCCGGTATCCCCTTGGGGGAGAAGAGCCAAACCAACACCGTCCACCTCGTCTATATATAAGGAAACAATTTTTACGCGCCCACCCGTTCTGTAAAGTTATTTAATCGGCTCTCGAAATCGCCGAGTTTCGAATAAGTTGTCGCGGCGCGGGCCGCGACGGTCCGCGCCGGCGCGTCGCCGGTTCATTTAACATACAGTTTAACAATAGCTTAATGCGCCTCCGGCCGAGACGAAATACCGCCCCGGATCGCCGCGTTTTTCGCTCTGCGTGCAACCGGCTGAATTGGCATGAATTATGATAATTAGCTTATTCGATAGCGCTACTGTGTGCCTTTCCAGAGCCCGCGGTTACAGTGTTGGATAAGGGTTCGGGGACCCCCATCGTCAGGAAGGCTTGTGTAGCGCAGAGAGCCGAAGGCGGCAGAAGCAGCAGGATCGCACCCCTGATCTAACCCTTCGGGACTCACGAGAAGGATGGGCTCGCGGTGGAAGCCCATCCTTCGTTTTCTCGGATCCGGCCCTGAGTTGGGGCGAAGAAAGTACGCCGGAGCGTCGCGCTCCGGCGTACTTTTGTTTCGGAGCGGCGGATCCGCCCCTGGAAGGGCATGCGGCCGCGGCGAGGGCGCCGCGCCCGCGAGCGGCCCGCCGTCGTTTCGAGCCGCGCTATTTCTTCGGCGGCCCGAACCCCACGATGTCCTCGATCCCTCCGACGCGCTCGGCCTTCGGCTTCAGGATCGCCTGCACGGGCATCCCGATGGCCACCTCGTCGAACGGGATCCCCTGAAGGTAGTGGATGATCCCGCCGTCGGTGCCGTCGATCCTCACCATGGCGAGGATGCGGGGCAGCTTCTTGGCGGAGCCGTCCATGTTCCTGAAGGTCACCGTGTAGGTTTCGACGTACCCCGTCGTGCCGACGTCGACGTACTTCTCGAGCTTTTCGAAGCAGCGGTCGCAGTACGCCTTGGGCGGAACGAAGGTCACCTCGCATTCCTCGCAGCGGGTCGCGAGGAACGTTCCTTTGTCCTTGATCGCCCGGAAGAACGCCTCGCCCGCCAGGCCGAAGGTGTAGATGTAGTTGACCGGAATCTCGCCCTCCCAGTAGGTCGGCGTCGTCGTCTTCGTTATCTTCTCCGAGATTGACATTTCGATTCACCTCCGCCGGGCTAGCGTTTCGAGCGCGCGCGTTTGGCCGCGGGCTTGCGGCCCGCCTTCGCCTTGCCTGCCGCGCGCGGGGTCTTCGCCGCGGCCGCGCGGATCGGCTTGAAATAGAGAATGTCCGTGATGGCGCCGGTGCGCTCCCCGGCTTTTTTCCAGACGGCCTCGACGCGCATGCCGACCTTTATGCTGTTCGGCCCGACCCCGCCGAGCATGTGCAGGATGCCCATGCCGGGGGATGCGCCGTCGATCTCGATCACCGCGGGTATGAGCGGCTGCTCCTTGGGGCCTCGGCGCGAGGCGTCCCAGTTGACGTGGGCGATGCTGAAGGTGTTGATCGTCCCCGTGTCCTTCACGTAGCGCCACTCGTCGGTCGGCTTGAAGCAGAGCTCGCAGAACATCCGTGGCGGGATCATGATCCGATGGCACGAATGGCACACGCGGGCGATGATGCGCCCCTCCTTGAGCTCGGCGAGGTAGCGGCCGATCGCGACGCCGTTGTCCCACGCGTAGGCGAGGTTCGGCTGCCACGCGGTCGTGAGCACCTTTCCCTTCTCGAAATCGGAGTTCCGCAGGTGCGTGCCGCCGAGTTCGTAATCTTCGAGCTTCATTTCTCGCGTCTCCTTTGCGTCATATCCTCATCACGACGACGGTTCCCATCTGCATGAGATCGCCCCACGCCTGCGCGAGGCCGCAGCGCGGCTTGCCGGGCACTTGCCGCTTGCCCGCTTCGCCGCGGAGCTGGAGGAAGATCTCGATGATCTTCATGAGGCCGGTGGCCGCGATCGGGTTGCCGACGCCGAGCGCGCCGCCCGACGGGCAGATGGGAAGCGCCCCGTCGCGCGCCGTGTACCCCTCGGCGGTGAGACGGGCCGCCTCGCCGCGCGGGCAGAGCATGAGGCCCTCCATGTGGTGGAGCTCCTTGTAGTCGAACGGATCGTACGGCTCGGCGACGTGGATCTCCTTGTGCGGCTCCTTGATCCCCGCCATGTCGTAAGCCATCCGCGCGGCCGTCTCGACGTAGCGCGGGTAGCTGAGGTCCCGCGTGGCCCAGTAGGCGGTGTCGATCGAGAATCCGACGCCGTCGATCCAGACCGGCTTGTCGGTGAGCCGCCGCGCCACGCGCTCGCTCGCGAGCACGATCGCCGCGGCGCCGTCCGAGGCCGGGCTGATGTCGAGCCTGTTCACCGGCCAGCAGAGGGTCTCGCTGTTGAGGACGTCCTCGACCGTGATCCTCTCGGCGACCTGCGCCGAGGGGTGGTCGAGGGCGTTCGCCTTGTTCTTGACGGCGACGCGCGCGATGTCCGCCTTCGTGATGCCGTAGGTGCTCATGTACCGGTTCATCTCGAGGGCGAAGATCCAGATGAGCGTCGGCTTCAGGGGCTGCTCCGTGGTGTGGTCGAAGATCGTGAGAAAGGCGCCCTGCGGGTGGGGGTGGCAGGAGGACATCTTCTCCTCCGCCACGACGAGCACGATGTCGGCCATCCCGCTCGCCACGTGGAACCAGCCGTGGATGGGGCTGAAGACGCCCGTGCCGCCGCCGACGAAGTGGCGCATGTACGGCTTCCGAAACGCGCCCGCGCCGTCGGCGAGGTACTCGCCCTTCATGTGGACGCCGTCGAAGGCGTCGGGCGCCGTGCCGAGGGTGACCGCCTCGACGTCATCGAGCGCGAGGCCGCAGGAGTCGAGCGCCATCTTCGAGGCCTGCCACGAGAGCTCCTTTCCCGTCTCCTGCGCCCGGCGGACGAACTTCGTGATGCCGGCGCCGACGATCGCTACTTTCCTCATTCCCATTGTGGAAGACCTCCTACATGTTCGAAAGGATGGCGACCGCCCCCGTGGCGGTCGGAACGCCGCGCCAGACCTGCGCGAGGCCGATATTTACGTCGGGAATCTGGCGCGCGCCCGCGTGGCCGCGGAGCTGCTCGACGAGCTCGAGGATCTTGTGGGCGCCGGAGGCCTCGAAGAGGTGGCCGACGCCGAGCGCGCCGCCCGAGATGTTGACGGGGAGCTCGCCCTGCATCGACGTGGCGCCGCTCTCGAGCATCTCGGCCGCCTCGCCGCGGTTGCAGAACTTGAGGGCTTCCATATGCTGGAGCTCCTTGTATGAGTACTCGTCGCAGATCTCGGCGAAGTCGACGAGGCCGCGCGGATTCGCGATCCCCGCCATCCGGTACGCCATCTCGGCCGCGATGCGGGCGTAGGCGGCCTCGCCCCAGTCGCGCATCTCGAGGGTCGGCGTGTCGGTGCACCATCCGATGCCGTCGATCCAGATCGGCGTGTCGCCGAGCGCCTGCGCCGTCTGGTCGTCGGCGAGAACGCAGACTACCGCGCCGTCCGCGTGCTGGGCGATGTCGAGCCGGTGGAGCGGGAGAGAGACGGGCTCGCTCCCGAGCACGTCCTTCTCGGTGAGCTCCGCGGCGAAGGCCGCGTAGGGGTTCCGCATCGCGTTGCCGCGGTTCTTCACGACCACCTTCGCGCACTGCTCTGAGGAGGTGCACGTTTCGAACATGTACCGCGTCATCTCGAGCCCCGCGATCGCGTGCGCCGTCTCGCGGAGCGGGCGGTTGTAGACAGGATCGAGCGCGAACCCCATCATGTCGTCGATCGTCTTCACGTTCGAGGCCTTGCTGTGCGCCTCGATCGCGACCGTCTTGAACGCGCCGGTCATGATCATCATGTAGCCCGTGGCGAGGGCGTGCAGGAAATCGCCCGGGATCGTCTGCGTCGGCTTGAGGACCGCGCCGATCTGATCGGGGCAGTACTCGTCGGCGATGCTGTAGCCCTCGAGGAAGTCCTCCGCCGCCGTGATGAAGCCGCCGATCTCGCTCGGCTCGATCCCGGCGTCGGAGTAGGCCTTCCGGGCGGCCTCGAAGATGAGCTCCCGGAAGCTGACATCGGGCGTCACGGGCCGGAAGCCCGTCGTCCCGATGCCGACGATTGCGACTCGTTTCACCATACCCTCACCTCTTCGGTTAAAGCGCGGAAGAGACGTTCGATTGCTCGGTTACATGGAAAAAGCGCGGCGGAATTGTCTCACAATTTCCGCTATGGCGCAAGACAAAAGGGGGAAATCCGCGGGGAAAGCCGTCCCAAACCGATTCCGCCGCGCGCCTTTTGACATCCCCCCACAAATGCGGTAGATTCTGCTATACTGTATGGGTTGCGACGACAGGACGATACGGTTGCCGGGACTCATTGCGGCTCCAGACGGCGGACGGCCGGTGGGGCCTTTTTCTCCTTTTCCGACGGAAGTGAGCCATGGCTGATGTGAGGGAAACGCGCGTCGGCAGGGCGGAGCAGAAAAGCGACATCGCGCTCGTTCTGCGCGCGCGCGAAAGCGGAGGAATCGCCGTCGCGCTCAAGAGCTCGGTGCAGGACCTCTTCGGCGAACAAATCGAGGGCTCGATCCGAAGCGCGCTCGAGGCGCTCGGCGTGAAGCACGCCGAGGTCGTAGCCGAGGATCTCGGCGCGCTCGACTACGTGATCGAGGCGCGCGTCGAGACGGCGGCGCGGCGGCTCTTCGGCGTCAAGGAGCCGGGGGCGCCCC
>JAGUZZ010000117.1:0-3102 GCA_020060525.1 bacterium
GCCCCGTCCGCGCTCCCGCCGCGGGACACCCTCGCCGGCGCCGGAACACCGGAGAGCGATACGGCGGGGACGGGCGCCGGCCCCGCCGAGGCTCCCGAGGAGCTGTACCGCCGGATCTACCTCGACTACAGCAGACGCGAGTACCTGCTCGCGCTCGACGAATCCGACGAGTTTCTCGCTGAATATCCCGACGATCCTCTCGTGCAGGAGATCCTCTATCTCAGGGGGCAGAGCCTCGTGGAGCTCGGGCGTCAGCTCGACGCGCTCAAGGAGTTCTCGACCCTTCTCCAGCGGTTTCCGGGGGGCAAGCGCGCGCCCGGGGCGCTCCTCAGGATGGCGATCGCGTACGAGAGCATGGGACAGATCGAGCTCGCGGGGGGGGTCGCGCGGCGGCTCGTCGCGGAGCATCCGCGATCGAGCGAGGCCAAGGCCGCGGAGGAGCGGTTCGGCTCCATACTTCACCAGTGAGGCGTTCCCCTCGCCGAGCGCCGAGCGGGACGCCGTTTCCGCCCGCCCATGATTGAAAACGCCGGCATCGAGCTCCACCTGCCTCTCGTCGCGGCGATCGCCGCGCTGCTCTGCCTCTCGGCGTTCTTCTCGGCCTCCGAAACGGCGTATTTCTCGATCCCGCGTGTCGCCGTGCTCGAGCTCGAGAAGGGGAAACGGCGGGAGCGTATCGCGGCGGCGCTGCTGCGCGATCCGCGCATGCTGCTCGTGACGATCCTCTTCGGCAACCTCCTCGTCAATATCGCCGCGACGAGCGCGGTGACGGCGCTCGCGATCGGCCTGTACGGCGAGCCCGGCGTCGGCATCGCCGCGGCGGCCATGACGGTGCTCATCCTCTTGTTCGGGGAGATCACGCCGAAAAGCCTCGCCATGAGGCATGCGAGATCGTTCGCCGTCGCGGCGGCGCCGGCTCTCGAGTTCTTCATGATCGTCTTTACGCCCGTCCGTCTCCTGCTCGGCGGGATCGCGGGCCGCACGGTCGAGGGGAGCCGGCGGCTCCTCGGGGAACGCCCGGCGGCGTACGGCGCGCGCGAGCTCGCCACGGCCGTCGAGCTCGGCCACCGGGACGGGCTCTTCGGCGCGTTCGAGAAGCAGATTCTCACGAACCTCTTTCTCTTCAGCGAGATCACGGCGCGCGAGGTGCAGACGCCCCGTCGCGACGTGTTCGCGCTCGACGCCGACACGCCGCTCGGGGAGGCCGTCCTCGCGGTACGGAGCCGGGGTTACAGCCGCGTTCCGCTCGTCTCCGGGGCGGGGGGGGAGGTCGCGGGGATGCTCTTCGCGAAGGATCTCCTCCGGTTCTCGCGCGACGACCGCGTGACGTTGCGCGAGATCATGCGCCCCGCGATCTTCACCCCCGAAAGCAAACGGATCCGGGATCTCTTCGGAGAGCTCATCGCGTCGCATCAGAACATCGTCGTGGTCGTCGACGAGCACGGCACGTTTTCGGGGATCCTCAGCCTCGAGGACATTCTCGAGGAGATCTTCGGCGAGATCCGCGACCGGCGCGAGCCGCGCGTCGACGATTACCTCCGCCTCGACGAGCGCCGCATCGTCGCGAAGGGGGCGATGAGCATCCGGGACGTCAACACCCTCCTCGGCACGGATCTCGAATCGGCCGAGATCGAGACCGTGGGCGGTTACCTCGTCGAGCGGATCGGGCGGATCCCCCGGGAGGGGGAGGCGTTCGAGCTCGACGGACTGCGGTTCCTCGTGCTGTCCGCCGAGCCGGTGCGCGTGAACAAGCTCAGGATCGAGCGGCTCGCGGAGGAGGACGAGCGATGAACTCGCTGCAGTCGATCGCCGTCGTCGTCTTTACGGTGCTTCTCTCGGCGTTCGCCTCCGGCTCGGAGGCGGCCGTCGTCTCGTGCAGCAAGGTGCGGCTGCGCGCGAGCGCGCGGGCGGGATCCAGGCGGGCGCGGATGCTCGAGCGGCTCGTCGGCGTGCCGGAAAGATTTTTCGCCGTCGTGCTTGTCGTGAACAACGTGGCGAATATCGTCTGCGCCGCCGCCGCCACCGGTCTCGCCGTGTCCCTCTTCGGGGACCGGGGGGTGGCGATCGCGACGGCCGTGATGGTTCCCGTGCTCCTCATCTTCGGCGAGGTGATCCCGAAGGCGGTGTTTCTCTACCACGCCGACCCGGTGGCGGTCGCCGTGGCGCCGGTGCTCAGAGCGCTCGGGATCGTTCTCTGGCCCCTCGTCGCGCCAGCCGCCCTCCTCGTGCGCGCGCTCGTTCGCGCAACGGGCGCGGGACAGCGGCGGCTCAATATCCTCTCCACCCGCGAGGAGCTCGTGTATCTCTACCGGACCGGCAAGAAGGAGGGCGAGCTCGAGCGCCGGGAGGGGCTCATCATCGACCGGGTGTTCCGGTTCGGCGAGGTGCGGGCGCGGGATCTCATGGTGCCCATGGAGCGGGTCGTCTCCTTTCCCGTCACGGCCTCGGTCGACGAAGTGATCGGCGAGGCGAACAGGCACACATTCTCGCGATTCCCGATCGTATCCCCCTCCGACCGCCGCATCGTCGGGATCGTGTCGCTCTTCGATCTTCTCGGGCTCGACGGAGGGGAACGGCTTCCGTCCGTCATGCACAAGCCGCTCTTCACGAGGGAGAACGAGTCGGCCGAGCGGCTTCTCGTTCTCATGAAGGACGAGGCGATGCACATGGCGATCGTCCTCGGGGAGCGGGGGGAGCCGCGGGGCATCGTGACGCTCGAGAATATACTCGAGAGCATCGTCGGGGACATTTACAACGAGTATCAGGACGTTTCGTTCGGCGAGCTGTAGCGCGGCGCTCGTCCGCGCAAGGGACGGTCGTGAAGGAAGAAGACGCGGCGGGCACGTTGTCCGCGTATCCGCTGCCCGTGCCCCTCGGAAAGCGGCGCATGGCGATCCTCGCGGAGGGATGCTTCTCTCCGCTCGACGCGAAGACCGCGGTGTGTCTCGTCAGGTACTCCTCGCCCGAGGTCGCGGCCGTCATCGACTCGACGCGCGCGCCGTCGACGGTCGAACGGGAGCTCGGGTTCGGCGGGCCCGTCCCGATCGTTTCGTCGCTCGCGGAGGCTCTCGCGCGGCGGCCCGACGTCTTCGTGCTCGGCAC
>JAGUZZ010000296.1:0-7656 GCA_020060525.1 bacterium
CAGAGAAGCGCGTTCTTGTCGGCGAGCGTTCGGAGAAAATGGAGGTTCTCGAGGATCGCGAAACCCGCGCCCACGGCGAAGCCGCAAATCGCCGCGTCGACCATGAAGCCGACGCGCTTCGTTCGGAGGAGCCAGCCGAGGTAGGATAGTTTGAGGAGCTCCTCGAGGGGAGGGGCGATGTAGCGGGCCCGAACGTCGATCGAAACGCCGGCCGCGGCTGCGAGCCTGGTGCTGAGAATGAAGCTCGCGACCGCGGCCGCGAAACCGACGATCACGGCGATCGCGACGGAGCGAAAGCGCACGAGCTTGAAGCTGTCGAGAAAAACGAGGGCGACGAGAAACAGGACGACAGGCAGAACGCTCGTCGCGTATCGTGTCGCTGCAAGGGCCATTGTCACCGTGCCGTGCGTCGATTCGCCGGCCGCCGCGGCCGGCCGTCCAACGGCGCGGCGCTACCGCAAGATCTTGAGCGAGACCATGAGCTCGTCCGTCGTCTCGGCGCCGCGCTCGAAGGCACGAGCGTACCCGACCGAGAAGGTCGATTCAAGCGAAGAAAACAGAACGATCTTCGCGTTGATCTGCGCGCCGCCGTTTCCGATCGTGCGCCGGTGCTCGCCGCTCTCCATATCGGTCGCGATCCCCGAGGCGAACAACGCGAGGCGCATCCAGTTCGCGTAGAGGGATGGGATGCCGATCCGCTTGAACCGCACGGGGGGAAGCGTCCACTCGAGGAGCGCCTTTCCGAAGTTCGTGCCGCCGATCGCGTTCAGCTCGGCGCCGGGAAAGCTGTAATGCTCGCGGTAGCGGTTGACCGTGGCGGCGTGGTCGATCCAGTTGTTGCCGAAGCCGCCGAAGTAGAAGTTGGCGAACGGCTCTTCGCGCTTGCCGAACGAGTAGCCCGCCGCCGTGCGGAGCCAGATCGACGAGTGATCGATCGGCAGGAGCGCGCCGACGTCGAGCGTCGCGTAGAAGCTCGGGTAGTTGACCGTGCGGACGTACGTGTTGTCGACGTTGAGGCTCCAGAGCGCGCCCTTCTCGGCCTCGACCGATCCGATCGTTCCTCGGAGCCGGCGGTAGTTGAGGCTCGCCGACTGGCTGTAGAACTGATCGTACGTCGTCGCCACGTTCTGATAGAGCGGCATCCGCTCGAGGCCCCAAAAGCCCGAGACGCCGAGGGTGTATTGCAGCGACTTCGGGCCGTCGGAGACCGGGTATCCCTTGAACTGAACGCCCAGAGAGTATCCCTTGCGGCTCACCCGCGTCGGACCGAAGAAATCGTAGAAATCGGCCTTGTTGTACGTGCCCCGGAGCGTCCACCGCCAGTTCTCGTACTTGAGCTTCGCGTGGAAGCGCTCGTCGTCGGGAAGCTCCGCCGCCGGCGAATACGAAACGGTAGCGTTGAAGCCGTTGTGCCAGAGCGGATCCATGAAATCGGCGCGCAGGCCGAACGCGGCGGTCGTCTTGTACCCCTCGGCGATCGGAATGAGAGAGGTGAAGCGGGTGTTCCGCAGGGCGCTGAAGCGCGCGGGACCGACGGCGATCGAGTCGAGGTTGACGGCGAGCGGCGATCCGAGCTTCCATTCCCGGACGACGGGATGGCTCTCGACGACCGCCTGACCGAGGTATTTGACCGGCGCGACGTCCTCGATCGGGGCGTTCGGAATCATGACCGGCACGAACCCCTTGCCGGTGAAGCTCATCGCGATGATCGAGTCCGCGGATACCGCGAGCGGCCGGAACAGTCCCGTCTCGGCGTTGCTGACGCATTTCATGATCCCCGGCTCGAAATCGTAGCGGAAGACGTTCGAGACGCCGGTTTGATAGGACGTTCCCACGAGGGAGCGGCCGTCCGGGGAAAAGACGAATGTCGCGGCGGGGTTGTTCTCGAACTCCCAGAGGACCTCGTAGGAGCTGTCCCAGACGAGGAGGTTCGCCGTCTCCATGCGAACGAGACGCTGGTCGCCGTTGATCTCGGCGATCGTGCCGGAGAGATATTTCCCGTCGGGCGAGACGTCGATGTCGAAGATGTCCCTGCCGTAGGCGAGACGCAGGATCTCGCGGCCGTTCTCGTAGGGAGGCTCGAAGCGCACGAGAGACGAAAAACCGTTGTGATGCTGCACGCCCCAGAGGGAGCGGTCCGCGCGGTTCACGGCGAGATCCCCCGTGCGGCAGTTCTTGAAAAGGAGCTTCGTTTCGCCGGTATCGAGATAGTACGCGTTGAGGTCGCGGTAGGTGCGGCTATTGTCCGTCGTGAAGAACAGGGTGCGAGAGGAGTCGTCGTATGCGAGGGAGCACACGTAGTAGAGGGCGGGGGTCGGGATCTCGCAGAGCTTGCGGAGCGTTCCGCGATCGATGTCGAGCGCCGCGATGTAAGAGAATTCGCCGGGATAGTTCACGGCCGTATAGAGCGTCCGGCTCGCGGGGTCGAAGAAGCTCCGCGACACCGAGCCGAGCGGCTGCCGCGAGAGGACGCGCGCCGGCGTGACCGGGTACGCCCGTATCGAGTCGAGGTTCGCCCGTTGCCACTCCCGCTCGAAATCGATCCAGCGAGCCCACTCGTCGTCGAGCGAGGCGCCGTACACCTTCTTGAACTGCGAGGCGTAGTAGCGGCAGCTTCCGTCTTCCCGGCGGACCCAGTCGATGAGCTTCTCCGGACCGTACCGGTAGGCGAGGTAGGCGTCGAAACGCGTGCCGTAGAGGTACGCGACCTGACCGATCTGAAAATCGATCGCCGTGCCTTCCGATTGCAGGCCGACGGGCTCGTAGAAGTAGCTCCCGTCGCGGACCATCGTGCGGAAGACCATCTCGTCCCATCCGGTGAGCACGCGCCCGATGCCTCCCGCCATCCACGTCTCGAGGAACACCGCGATCCCCTCGTGGTACCAGCGCGGGGCGTAGCGGCGCGGATTCGTGAGAAAGCTGTAGAAAATCGAAACGGGATCCTCGTCCGTCGGCGCCACCTTTCCGAGGAAGAGCCGGCGGTAGAACCGGTCGCCTCGCGTCGCCTGATCCGAGGCGACGACGTGGACGAGCTCGTGGTTCGTCACCCAGTTCATGCGCTCGTTCGTCGGGCAGGTGTCGTACACGTATTCGAAGGGCTCGATTCCGAGGGTGATGTAGTTGAACGGTATGGTCGTCGTGCCCGCGTATCCGTAATCGTCGAAATCCTGAAACGAGATCGTCACCTTTCCGCTCGGCTCGTAGCGGAAGAGCTTCTTGTGAAACGCGAAGGAGTTCTCGAAACAGTGAGCGAGGTGGGGGAGGATGTAGTGGTGAGCGGAGTCGTAATAGGCGAGCCGCAGATCCTCGGTCTCGATCGTCTTATAGACGACTTTGAAGTCCGCGGCGCCTCCTGCCGTCGCGATTGCGGATACGAGGAGAATGGCGATGAGGCAGTAATGCCGCCCCCGGCACGCACCATTTAACTTGTTATATAATAGCATGTTATATAACTCTTGTAAGGCTCCGTTTCAATGAGATAGCCGCGGGGGGAGGAGGCTTTCCCCCTTCCCCCGCGGACCCGGTGAGAGTCCCGGCTATCCGGGACTATTCCTTCGCAGCCGTCGAACGCTCCTGCATCGGCGTCGCGGACCGCTCCATCATGGGCGTCGAACGCTCGAGCGCCGCCCACGAGCGCTCGAACACGCCCGCGGCCTTCTCGGGGGTGACGCGTCCCATCAACGAGGCCATTTCCTTGAACGTGGCCCCGTCGAGCATCATCGACTTCGCCTCGAGCGGCGCGGCCTTTATGAAGTTCGCCCGCTCAGCCGCCGGGAGGGCCTTGAACATGGAGGCCTTTTCCTGAACGGTCGCGAGATCGACCATGGCGGCCATTTCGGCCTCGCTCGCGCGCGCGAGCATCTCGCTCCTCGCCGCCGCGGATTCGCGCTCGAACATCTCGGGCCGAACGCCGCTGCGCTCGAAGAAGACCCGCTGCATCTCGGGCGTGAACCGCGCGAAGAGGGCGGCGCGCACGTCGCTCGCGCCGAACTTGAAGATATTGGCCCGTTCGGCGACGGTCGCGTCCTTGAGGAGCGCGGCGTACACGGCGACCGGCGCCCTTGCGAGAAGCGCGGCCTGCTCGGGCTGCGACGCGTAGCCGAGGATCTCCGCGCGCTGCTGCATGGAGGCGCGCTGGGCCATGAACGCCTGGTTCATCTCCGACGCGCGCGCGACGAAGTCCGCGCGGAGCGCGAGAGACGAGCGGCCGACGAGCTCTCGCCGCGCGGCCATGTCGACCCGCTGGACGAGGAACGCGCGCTCTTTCGCGGAGGCGAGGTCGACGCACGCGGCCTTTTCCTGGACCGCCGCGTTCTTCGCGACGAAATCCGCCCGCTCGGCGAGCGGCAGCGCCTTGAAGGCCTGCACGGTCATGTTCACGCGGTCGAGGAACGCCTGCTGATCGCGCTCGGGCAGCCGCTCGAACATCGCCGCCTGTTCCTGCGGCGTCGCCTTGCCGAAGTACACGGTCGCCTTCTCCTGCGCCGATACGCTCTTCATCAGGGCGCTGAGCTCGGCCTCGGGCGCGCGGCCCAGAAATTCGGCCACGGGATCGGCAGTTCTCGCGACGAGCATGGCGGCATGATCGGGCGTCATGCGCGCGGCGAAGTTCGCGCGCTCCTCGAGGGAAGCGACGTTCATGATCTTCGCCTGCTGGAGGATGTCGGCGCGTTCGAACACGGCGACGGTCCGTTCCATGGCCGGCACGGAGAGGATCCGTCCGTGCTGCTCGGGGGTGAGACGCTCCATCATGAAGCGGCTCCGCTCCTCGACCGGCAGTTTGTTCCAGGCTTCCATCGTGACGGAGAACTTCCCGAGAAACGCCGCTTTGTCGGGAGCGGCGAGGTGCTCGAAGAACTCCACGCGCTCCTGCGGCGTCGCATACGCGAAGAACTTTCCGAGCTCGATCGCGGGCAGTCTCTTGAGGAAGGAGGCTCGCTCCTCGAGCGGCATGCTCTGGAATATCTGCACTTTCTCGACCGGGGTCGCGCGCAGGAACATGACCGCGCGCTCGGCCGGCGTGCAGTTCTTGGCGACCGCGGCGAACTCGTCGGGCGTGGCGCGCTGAAGCAGGCGCGCGGTCTTCTCGAACTCGCAGCGGCCGAGGCACTGCACCTGCCGCTCCACCGGGGCGAGGACGATGAAGGAGGCCTTCTCCTGCACCGTCGCCTGATCGAAGAGCCTCGCGCATTCGACTTCGGGAGCCCGGCCGAGCATCTCGGAGCGCTGCTGCAGCGCGATCGAAGTCCGGCCGTAGTCGTCCATCGAGAAGCCGGCGCGCTCGGCGATCTGATCCTGCGCCGGGCGCGGCAGACGCGCGAAGAGCTCGGTCCGCGCCTGGGCCGGGATCGATTTCCAGAGCGCGAACTGCTCCGCCGGCGTCAGTTTGTTGAAGACCTCGGCCCGCTCGAACTCGGGCGCCCGCTTCAGGAGCTCGGCCCGAAGTGTCGGCGTGGCGCGTTCGAAGAAAGCGGCCGCCTCTTCGGCGGTCATATGGTACTCCGGCGAATCGGCGTATCCCTGATCCGCGAGCACCACATCCGTATCGGTTATCTGCTCGGAACGGTACTTATTGGCCGTTCCGATGGCGCCCGTCGTATCGTCCTTGGACGGGGCCTGGTAGACGAGGGCGAAATACGCGATCGCGATAACCGCGACGACCACGATTCCGCCGAGCAAGAATCGTCCCCTTGCCATCTCGAACCTCCTCTCGGAAAATGAGCCTCTCATGAAATGCCTACCAACATGTTGCCGGACGTCACACTTGAACTACAAATCGACGGGCGAAAGGTTGGCGACGAAGTAAGGATACTCCCCTAGTTTCGACCCACGAGAAACGTCCGCTCGAAGAGCGCGCCTTCGGCGCCCGTCACGCGCACGCTCACGGGGGGCCGCTCCCCCTTCGCGTCGCCGAACACCGCCACGAACTCGCACCGGCCGTTCACGCGCACGGCGACGCCCTCGGCCGAGCCGCGGAGCGCGTACGGACCGCACTCCGGCGCGCGGACGCTCCGCAAAACGAGGGCTCCCGCCGGCGATATTTCGATCTCCACCTCGGTCTCCGCGTCGACGGCAGCGCTCACGATGACGGCCTGATCGCGGTACTGGACGATCGCCGTGCCGGTGAGACCGGGCACGGCGATCGCAGCCGACTGTGCGTCGATGACGGCTCCCGCCCGCTCCCGTTCGGCGAGCGTTCCGTAGAGATCCCTCACGTCGAGCTGATTTCCCCCGTTGAGCGCCTGGTAGACGATGATGAAGACGATGATGCCCACGGCGATGCCGGTCGCGAACGCGTACGCGATCTTGCGGCGCGGGCTCAGGAAATCGAGAAAGAAACCCCGCTCGCGCTCGACGAGGGCGTGGCGAGCCGCGATGGCGTCGATGATCCTCGCTTCCATGGAAGCGGGCGGATTCACGTCGCCGGCGTCTGCGAACATCCGGACCACCCGGCCGAGCTCGTCGAACTGCCGCCGCGCATCTTCGTTCGCGGCGAGGTGGGAGCGAAGCGCCGCGCTTTCTTCCGGCGAATTGGCGCCGTCGAGCTCGCGGTGCATGAGTTCCTGCCAGTGTTCTTCCTTCATGGCGCATACCCCATTTTCAGGAGCGAGTCCCTGAGCATCCGCCTCCCGGAGAAGATCCGCGATTTGACCGTTTTTTCGGGGATATCGAGGATGGCCGCTATCTCGGCGTACGAGAGATCTTGAAAATGGCGGAGGATGACGGCCGTTCGATAGTCGAGCGGGATGCGCATGAGCGCTTCCTGCAGCCGTTCGCTCGTTTCGTTCTGAATGCAGGCTTCATCGGCGGTTTCCGGGGAGGAGCGGAGCTCGTCGTCGAGCGGGACCGTGCGGCTGTTTCGTTTCGCCGCGTTGATCGCCTCGTGCACGGCGATCTTGTACAGCCAGTTGAAGATGTTGTGCGCGGGATCGTACCGCTCGAGCCGCTCGTACGCTTTTATGAATGTCGTCTGCGTGATATCCATGGCGTCCTCGTCATCGCTCACGATCCGGTATGCCACGTTGAATATGGCCTTCCCGTATCGGCGGACGACCGCACCAAAGGCTTCCCGATCCATCTGCGAGGCCTTCATCATCTGCCGCCTCATCTGCTCTAACTACAAACGAACCGGCGAAAAGTTGTCGTACGAAGAACCGCTCTATGAGATGTCGCGCAAACCCCTAGGTACATCGTCGCGCATACGCGCGATTGTCTCTCCGTCCGAAGCCTATTCGATGGGAAAGATTATATCGAACCCCGCGATGCGAAAAATCTCCCGTATGTGCTTGTTGAGATGCACGAGCGTCAGCGTGCGCCCCGCGTCGCTCAAGCGCTTCTGGGTCGCGAGCAGCGCGCCGAGACCGGCGCTCGAAATGTAGTCGAGCGCCGCGAAATCGATCGTGCACGACTCCGATATCGAGTCGAGAACCGCGCGGGCCCTGTCGGCCTGTGACGCGTCGAGGCGTCCCGTGAAGAGAATCGAACCGGATTCGCCGCGGCTCACGTCAAACATGCGCGTCCTCCAGTTTCTTGATTGCGGTCACGCGAAAGGTGCGATGATCGTATTCGTAGGTCAGGCTGTCGACCATGCTTTTCACGAGATGGATGCCGAGCCCTCCCGGGGTCCGCTCGGCGAGCGGCAGCGCCGTATCGGGC
>JAGUZZ010000292.1:0-4436 GCA_020060525.1 bacterium
CCATTTCCGTTTCGAGCTCCCCGATGAATACGCGAACACCGGCGCTCGTCGGCGCGGGCGCCGAGGCGGCCGCGAAGGGGATCGCCGATTACGGTTTGCGGAAGATCACGGTCTTCGAGGGGGACGCGCTCGCGAGCTACTCGACGGAGGGCTACGCGGCGGCGCTCGCCGGTCTCGTGAAGGAGTCGAGCCCGTCCTACGTGCTGCTCGGCGCGACGGCGATGGGCCGCGATCTCGGGCCCCGCGTCGCCGCGAGGGTGGACGGGGTCATGTTCAGCGACTGCGTCGATATCCGCATGGAGGGGGCCGCGTGCGTCGCGCGCCGTCCCGTGTACTCGGGCAAGGTGTACGTCGAGCTCGCGCGGCGCGGCGAGCGGACGGCGTTCGTCACGATCCGCCCGAACAACGTCCCGCCCGCCGCTCCCACGGGGGGGAGCACCCCGATCGAGAAGCGCGGGCCGACGGTCGCCCGCGAGGCGATACGCGCGCTCGTCCGGGAGATCATACCTCTCGAGGGCGGCCGTCCGGATATCACCGAGGCGGACGTGATCGTATCGGGCGGCCGGGCGATGAGGGAGAAGGCGAATTTCAAGATCCTCGAGGATCTCGCCGACGCGCTCGGCGCGGCCGTCGGCGCCTCGCGGGCGGCGGTCGACGCGGGGTTCGCCCCGGCCGCCGTGCAGGTCGGACAGACCGGCAAGATCGTCAATCCGAAGCTCTACATCGCGTGCGGCATCTCCGGGGCGATCCAGCATCTCGCCGGGATGCGGACCTCGAAGGTGATCGTGGCGATCAACAAGGATCCGAACGCGCCGATCTTCGAGCGCGCGACCTACGGCGTCGTCGGAGACCTCTTCGAGGTCGTTCCGATGCTCACCGAGGAGATCAAAAAGGCCCTCGCCTAGCCGAGAGGAGGAGCGCATGACCGCGGGCGGAGTCGTCCTTCTCGTCCTCTTCGCCGCCTCGTTCGCGGCCTTCGGTCTCGTCGTCCGGTTCCTCTGCCGCATTCTCGCGGCCGGCAAGCCGGAGAACCGCTTCAACCGCGTGCGGGATCGCCTCTGGGCGGTCGTCGTGTACGTGGGCGCCCAGCTGCGCGTGCTCGCGCAGCCGGCGGGCCTCGGGCACTTCGTCATCTTCTGGGGATTCGTCTTCATCACGATCGACACGCTCGACCACATGCTCTCGCAGATGTTCGGAGGCTTCACGCTCGACCGGATCGTCGGCCGGACGGCCGGCTCCGCGCTCCTGCTGCTTCAAGACGTCTTCGGGATCCTCGTGATCGTCGCGCTCGCGGTCGCCGCGCTGCGCCGCTTCGTCCTCAAGCCCGAGCGCCTGAAGATCGACGATCCGAAGGTTCCGGTGCAGGCGGGGCTCATCCTCTCGCTCATCTTCGTCCTCATCCTGCTCATGTACGGCGTGCGCGGCACCGAGATACTCATGGGATCCGAGCGGATCACGCGGGCGAACGCCCCCGTCTCCACGGCCGCGGCGGCCGCTATCGACGGGCTGGGCATGAGCCTCCCGATCGCCTACGGCGTCTTCTCGTGGCTCCACAACGGGATCATTTTCTTCTTCCTGCTCTACATCCCGTTCTCGAAGCACATCCACATCCTCGGCGCGATTCCGAACGTGTTCTTCAAGAACCTCGGATCGACGGGCACGCTCAGCAGAATGAACTTCGAGGACGACGCCGCCGAAAAGTTCGGCGTCTCCGAGCTTCCCGACTACACGTGGAAGCAGCTCCTCGATCTCTACGCCTGCACCGAGTGCGGACGCTGCCAGGTGGCGTGTCCGGCCTACCGCACCGGCAAGCCGCTCTCGCCCTACCGCGTCATCCACCGGCTCCGCGCGCGGCTCATGAGCGACAAGGGGGGGCTTCTCTCGAAGGGGGAGGCCGTCCTGCGCGGGACGCCGATCGTTCCCGACGCGGTTTCGGAGGACGAGATCTGGTCGTGCACCACCTGCGGCGCGTGCCTGCAGGAATGCCCGCCGTTCATCGAGCACGTGCAGAAGCTCGTCGATCTCAGACGGCACCTCGTCATGACGGAGAGCCGGTTCCCCGCGGAGATGCAGCCGGTGTTCAAGAACATGGAAGTGAACTACAACCCGTGGGCGATCGGCTACTCGTCGCGCGCGGATTGGGCGGAGGGTCTCGACGTCCCGCTCGCCTCCTCCCGCGGGAGCTTCGACGTCCTGTTCTGGGTCGGCTGCGCGGGGTCGTTCGACGCGCGGGGACAAAAGGTCTCGCGCGCCGTCGCGGCTCTGCTGCGGCGGGCGGGGGTCGATTTCGCGATCCTCGGGGCCGAGGAGATGTGCTGCGGGGAGACGGCCCGGCGGATGGGGAACGAATACCTCGCCCAGACGCTCATACAGTCGAATATCGAGACGCTCAAGAAATACCGGTTCAAGACCCTCGTGACAGCGTGCCCGCACGGGTACAACTCGTTCCGCGCGGAATATCCGCAGTTCGGGCTTTCGGTTCCGGTGCAGCACCACAGCGAGCTTCTGCTCGAGCTCGTCGCCGCGAAGAAGCTCTCGCCGCGCCGGGACGGCAGGCCCCGCGGGGCGTTCCACGACTCGTGCTATCTCGGGAGGTACAACGGCGTCCTGCGGCAGCCGAGGCGGGTCTTATCGAGCGCGGCGAGGGTCGTTGAGTTCCCGCGGCGCGGTTCCCGGAGCTTCTGCTGCGGCGCCGGCGGCGGCAGGATGTGGATGGAGGAGCATCTCGGCACGCGCATCAACGAGGAGAGGACGAGGGAGCTCCTCGGCCTCGGCGTCGATCGCGTCTATACCGCCTGTCCCTATTGCCTGACGATGTTCGAGGACGGACTGAAGAGCCTCGGACGCGAGGACGTCAAGGCTTACGATATCGCCGAGGTGCTGCTCGAGGCCTGCGGGGGATAGGGAGGGCGCGGACATCGATCAGCCCGAGCCCTCTGCATAAGAAGAAGCCGTACCCGGTCGGGCACGGCTTCTTCGCAATCTCTGTCGAATAGACCTAGTCTTCCTGCCAGCTTATCGCCTCGACCGGGCAATTGTCGATGGCCTCCTGGATCTCCTCTTCGCTCGCCCCTTCCGCATCGGATATGGCCGCCACATCCCCTTCCATCTGAAACACGTTGGGGACGGTCTCCACGCGGAGCTCGCAGCCGGTGCAAAGATCGGGATCGATAGACGGTGTTCTCGCCATTGTTACACTCCTTTTTACAAGAGCCTTTCCCTAATTAACAGCCGTTCCGACCGGTGTCAAGATTTTTTTCTCCCGCTCGCGTCGTCAGAAACGCTTCGTAATATCGAGAGATACGAGCGTGATCGAGAAATCGTCCTCACGCCGCGAGTGGCGCTCCGGCTCGTGATCGAGGAAGAGGTTAATGGAGTAATCCATTGGCAGGGTTAGAGTTCCCATGATGGATAGGCGGTTGACGAAGAAATCGGAGTAGAGGTAGTTCTCCGCGGCTGTGTAGTCCCGGTACCCCGGCTCGTACGAGGCGCTCACCCAGTAGCGCTCGCCGCCGAAGGCCTCGACGCCGAGGATCAGAGATCCCTCCCGGTATCGCTCCTCGGCAAAATCGGCGCACAACATCTGCGCGTACCGGGGCTCGAAGAAGAGCGTCGCCGTCGTTCCGGCCGGGATGCGAATCCGGACCCCTCCACGGACGAACCGGCTGTCGAAATAGACGGCGTCCGGACGGTCGTAGGCGAGGATCTCGGCCTCGGCCCTGATCGAGACCGAGCGCCCCGATTCGAGGCCGAACGCGGCCTCGAATCGGGAGTTCACGAGCCACGAGTCGCTCCGGACGTTCTCCCGGTAGTCCCTCCGGTCGCCCGATAGACCGAATTGGAGCGACAGTCTTCCCGCCGCTTCCCGGGCGTCGAGCTCGGCGAGAACCCTGTCGAATCCGAGCGCGGTCGTGTCGGGGGTCTCGCGGGAGCCGACGCTCGCCGAGACGAGAAGAGCGCGCGCGTAATCCGAGCCCGCCTCGAGCTCGATCCCCGCGTCGCGATACGTGTAATCGTAATCGAAAAGCGTCCGCTCGTCGAAATCGATCAGCTCGAAACGGGCGCGCGCGCCCGCGCGGAAGCGGCTGGAAAGGCGCGTCCGCACCCTGACGAGCGCGTTTCCCTGCAGGTAATCGTTGGCGGCCGCGTAGTCGCTTCCCTCGCGGAAGTGCTTGTACCGGACCCCCCCCGCAGGTCCACGCGCCACGCCCGGGCCGGCTCGATCGAGGCGTCGAGGTCGAGGGACTCGTCCACCGTCTGGTTTCCGTAGCGCAGGAGGTTCGAGAGGTTCGCTCTCGCCGCTCCTTTCGAGAGCGAGAGAACGTTGCCGAGGCCGGCGTAGACGTCGTGCACCGCCTCGGCGGTGTCGTCGTCGAGGATGGTGAACCGGTCGATGAATGAATCGTAGCCGAGGGAGAGGCGGCTACGATTCATTC
>JAGUZZ010000264.1:0-3899 GCA_020060525.1 bacterium
CGGATAGATCAGCCGGATCTCGCCGGGTCCGCGGTAGTAATGCCGAAAGACGTCGTGAACGGTCGGCACGACGACGAGGTCCCCGGCGCGCCCCTCGCGATCGACGAGCGCCGCGGCGCTTCGCACGTCCTCGCGGGCGTACGCCGGGTCCGCGTGGTAGTTGTAGACGGCGGCGAGCATGACCGCCGAGACCGCGGCGACGGCGGCGTATCGAAGGATCCGCCGCGCGGGGAGTCCGAGGGCGAGCAGCGCCGCGTAGAACGGAAAGGCCGGGATGAGATAGCGCACGTTGAAGACCTTTATGTTCGTCATGACCGCCGCCGTGACCGCCGCCACGGCGACGCCGAGCGCTGTGAGGAAGTATCCAAGCCGGCGCCGCCGGGCCGCCGCGGCGAGCCCCGCCGCGGCGAGCGGACCGAAGACCGCCGCGGCCGCGACGACGGCTCCCGCGTGGGCGGCGACCGCCTCATGCGGCGCGGCGACGTGAAGCTCCCGCAGCGACGGACCGAACGAGTACCCTACCGAGAAGGCGTACAGGAAGTACGGATATGACCACATGCTGAGCGTGAGCTCGCCCCGCAGGCGCTGCTCGACGGGAAGCGCCGTGACGTCCGTGACGCGGATGCTTCGCAGATACACGATCTCGCGATAGATCCACGGAGAGACGATCGCGAGAAACAGCGCCGCCGCGATCGCTCCCGCGCGCAGGTGCGCGCCCCGGAGCCGCCTCGTGAAGAGCAGATGGAGCGCGAAGGCCGCGGCGAGAAAGAGCGCGGAGAGATGGGCGAGACAGGAGAGCGCGAGCGCGAGGCCGAGCCGCAGCCCGGCGCGCGTCGACGGATCGCGCAGGAATCGCTCGAACGCGATGAGCGCCGCGACGGAGAAGAGCGCGAGGAACGAGTAGAAGCGCACCTCCTGCGAGTAGTACAGGTGGAAGGGGCTCAGCGCCGTGAAGAGCGCGGCGGGGAGAGCCGCGTCCCGGCAGCCGAGATCCGCGAGCCAGCGGTACACGAGATAGACCGTGAGCACGCCGGCCGCCGCCCCCGGAAGCCGCAGCCACGCCTCGGCCGTCGATGCCATGCTCCAGAAATGCATGAAGAACGAGTAGAGCGGGCCGTGGACGTCGTGGAGGAGCTTCGTCCAGAACGAGACCCCCTCCGGAGCCGAGAACGCCCTGAGCGAAAGCAGCTCGTCCACCCAGAGCGATTGCGCGCCGAGGCGCGCGAAGCGGACGCCCGCCGCCGCGGCGAGAACCGCGGCGAGGAGCACCCGTTCCCGAGTCCGTCCGGCGCCCTCGTCCATGCCGCCGTTATACCGCATCGGGTCCGCCTTTACAAAACGAAAAACGATTGCGGGCCCGAGGCGGCGCCCGCTATGCTCGCCGGGGAGGTGGCGCGGAATGGCGTCGACGGCGGCGATTCACGTCGGGCCGGCCGGATGGTCGTACCGGGACTGGGTCGGGCCCGTCTATCCGGCGGGACGCCGGGTCGACGAGCTCCTCGCCGTCGCGCGATGGTTCGACTGCGTGGAGCTCAACAGCTCCTTCTACCGCGTTCCCTCCGGGAGCCTCGTTCGCAGCTGGGCCGAACGCGTCGCCGGACGGCCCGGATTCACGTTCACCGTGAAGGTGCTTCAGCGCTTCACGCACGAGCGCGCGGGGAACGAGGCGGAAGCGGCCTCGTTCATCAAGGTCTTCGACCCTCTTCTCTCCCGAGGGGCGCTCGGCGCTTTTCTCCTGCAGTTTCCGTGGTCCTTCCGCGAAAGCCCGGAGAACAGGCGCTTCCTCGCGCGGGCCGGGAAATGGTTCGCCGGCGTCCCGGCCGCCGTCGAGCTCCGCCACGCCTCGTGGAACGCCCCGGACGTTCCCGCCTTTCTCGGCGAATCGGGCCTCGCGTTCTGCAACATCGACCAGCCCGTGATCGGCGACTCGATGCCGCCGACCGCGATCGCGACCGACGCGCGGCTCGGGTACATCCGTCTCCACGGCCGCAACTACCGCGACTGGTTCCGCGCGGACGCGGGCCGGGACGCGCGATACGATTATCTCTACCGCGACGACGAGCTCGAGCAATGGCGGGACCGCGCCGTGCGCCTGGCGCGCGAAGTGAAAGACCTCTACATCGTCACGAACAACCACTTCCGGGGGCAGGCGCTCGTGAACGCCTTTCAGATGAAATCCCTCCTCGGCCAAACGATCGGCGAGATCCCCGGAAGCCTCGTCGAAGCCTACCCGTCGCTCCGCCGGATCGCGCCGGAGCCTCCCCAGGGAAATCTGCTGTAAGAGCCGGGACGGCCGCGGCGCGTGGACGCCGCTTCGGAATCGAGGCGGCGCGGCGAGGGCCGCGCGTCAGCGCTGCAACAGGAGAATGACGACGCCGAGAACGAGGATGCAGAGGTAGACGACGAGACGCGCGCGCGGAATCCCGGCGCGCGGCGCGGGCGGCGCCTCGGAGCGCTCCGGCGCCGCCACTTCCGAAACGGGGGTCCTGCAGAAATCGCAGCGCGTATCCCCCTCCTTGAGCGGGAATCCGCAGTAGCGGCACGAGGCGTGTTCGCGGGGCTTGCTCTCGACGACGGGCGGCGGTACGTGCGCCGCTTCCATCTCGATCCCGCCCCTCCCCCCCGCCTCGTCGATGATGGAGAGGATGCGCTCCGCCTTTCCGCGGCCCGTGCCGCTCCAGATCGTGACGGGGAGCGAACGGACCATCTGCTTCACCTTGGGAAGCGGCGTTTTCGTGAGAAGGGAGAACTTTATCGCGAAGGAATCGGGCGTTTCGATCTCCCGCTTGATGTCGACCAGCATGACGCGCAGCGTCCTGTTCCCGTCGAGGAGATCCTCGGGAAGCGGCGCCGCGTCGCCCACGCCGGGCGTCGTGGTTCGGATCTGTGCGGACACGATACGACCTTTCGATAGAGCTGCGGGCCGGATATCTGCATCTTTCGTACCAATGGAAAGGGGGGACGGCGGCCGCCGCCCCCCCCGAACTGACCGGCTACCCGCAGGTTTCAGGGGCCCGTCGGGACGAACGCGCATACGGCGGCCGTTCGCCAACCCTCGAACCCCGTCGTATCGACCGCGGAAACGCTGTAGCAGTAATAGAGGTTGCCCACGAGAAGGGTGTCGACGAACGCGGTGTCGGCCGTCGTTCCGACGAGCTGCAGCATGTCGTACGACTCGTAGTACTGGTAGACGCGGAACTCCCTGACGAGCGGCATCGCCTCCGCCGGATAGCTCCACGAGAGAGCGCATCGCTCCGCTCCCGGATCGGCCGCGAGGCCCGTCGGCGTCGGGGGAGCGGTATAGACGAACCCCGTCGGCAGGTTCGCGTGGTCGGCGCCGCACGAGGAGCAGAGCAAGGCCGCCGAGAAGAGCGCGAACACGATCGATCGTTTCATGATCTCCCCTTTTCAGAAGGAAAGCGACGCCGCGACCGCGAATCCGCCCGCGCGCGGCGCGAACGCGATCGGCGGCACGCGGGTCTCGTCGAAGAGCACGCGGTCGACGATGTTGACGACCCACACGCCGACGGCGGCGCCGATGGCCACTCGCCGGTACCGGTGCAGGCTCTCCGCGTCGTCCCACTTCTCGCGCATGACGCCGTACTGCTCGACGGCGTCGCCGATGTACGTCGCGCCGAGGTACGCGGCTCTCGCCCGGTCGTACTGCTCGACCGCGCGATCGTACTGCACGTCCGAGATCGCGAGCGCGACGAGCGAAACCACCTCGCCCCCCGCGAACAGCGCCGCCCGGCCGTAGTGGCCGGCGCGCGTCTGGCCCCAGCCCGGGAAAAACACCGAATACCAGAGGTTCTCCCCCGCGCTCGCGTCCGCGGCCGCGCCCGCGAGCGCCGCCGCGACGAGCATCGCCGCAAGATATCGTTTCATGCCGCTCCTCTCAG